>JANODS010000149.1:0-18212 GCA_031412835.1 Acidobacteriota bacterium
GGATCGCGGTGGGCGAAGTGTAGAGAACCGAAATTTTGTACTTGTCGATGAGCCGCCACCAACGGTCGAAGGCCGGGGTATCCGGCGCGCCTTCGTACATGAACGTGGTGGCGCCGACGGCCAGCGGCCCGTAGACGACGTAGCTGTGGCCGGTGACCCAGCCGACGTCGGCGGTGCACCAATACGTGTCGTGTTCTTTCAGGTCGAGGACCCACTTGGTCGTCATCGCCGATTGCAGGAGGTAGCCGGCCGAGGTGTGCAGAATGCCCTTTGGCTTGCCAGTGGTGCCGGAGGTATAGAGCACAAAAAGCGGATGCTCGCTATCGAGTTCCACCGCCGCCACGTTCTCGTTGGCGGACTCATCAAGCACGTGCCACCAATGGTCGCGGCCCTTTTCCATTTTCACTTCTGAACCCGTCCGCTGGTAGACCACCGTGTGGCGCACCGTGGGGCATTCGCGGAGCGCTTCGTCGACGGCGTCCTTCAGCCGGATTTCTTTGCCGCGGCGCCAACCGCCGTCAGTGGTGATCACGACGCTGGCTTCCAAATCCTGAATTCTCGCCTTCAACGCTTCGGCCGAAAAGCCGCCGAAGACCACTGAATGTGGAATGCCGAGCCGGGCGCAACCGAGCATCGCGATGGCCGCTTCGGGAATCATCGGCATGTAGATTACGGCCCGGTCGCCGGTCTTCAGGCCGAGTTCGAGCAGCGAACTGGCGAAGCGGGTTACGAGCCGTTGCAACTCGCGATAGGTGATGGTGCGCTGGTCGCCGGGCTCGCCTTCGAAGATGATCGCCGCTTTGTTGCCGCGACCGCCGATGGCATGGCGGTCGACGCAGTTATAGCAAACGTTCAGCTTGCCGCCGACGAACCATTTAGCGAACGGGGGAGTCCATTCGAGCGGCTTTTCGAAGCGCTGGAACCAGTGCAGTTCCTGCTCGGCCAACTGGCCCCAAAACTCCTCTGTGTTGTCCACCGAGCGCGCGTACATCGCGCGATATGCGTCCATGCCACTCACATTGGCCTGCCGGACGAACTCATCGGACGGCGGGACAAGGGTGGGAAGCGCGGTGGGTAGCGAACCGTGTTTAGCGTCTTGCGTCATTCAGGCGATTCTATCAACCGCGATATCATGGTGTCTCGTTCCACTCTTATGTCAGCTCTCGAACCCATCCAACAACAAGCCCTCGTCGACCGCTTGATGTCCGCCTGTGGCGGCCAATACTCGCCCGAGGCGCGGCGCAAATTCTTCATCACCGGACCCCAATGGGCGGCCGCCTACGAAGGGAATTCGCTGTTCCAAGATAAGACCCGGCCGACCATTGGCTTCGAACGAATCATCGAAGAGTATTCGAAGATCGGCATTGGATACTGGTGCACGCACGACACCGATGTTATCCCCACGACGGGCCTGGGCAACGGGCAGCAGGATGAGATCGTCGGCCGGATCGGCGAGGCGCTGAAGCGCAATGACGTGAAGTGTTCGATGGTGACGACGGAGACGTTTCACAATCCGGTTTGGGCCGCGAGTTCGGCACCGGAGGCGTCGCAGATTCGGGATTACGCCGCGTGGCGCGTTTCGAACACGGTGAAGATCGGCCATGAGCTCGGCGCACAGTTTGCCGTTTATTGGCCCGGTTCGCTGGGCTACTGGATTCAGGGTGCTATCGACGAGACCCAGACTTTGCAGTGGTACGCCGATACTTTGAACGCCGCCTGCGAAGCTGATATTGACCTGGCGAAGAAGTTCGGCCGCGCCACGCTGAAGCATTGCATGGAGGCCAAACCGTTCGAGCCCGTCGCCGAAATTCTGCTGCCAACGAGCGACGCGATGATGGCGTTTATCTTCTCCGGCAAGCTGAAGTACCCGGCGATGGTCGGGCTGAACCCGGAATACCTGCACGAGCGGATGTGGGGCACGGCGGTCCGCGCCGCCCTCGCTCGGATGCTGTTTGCGAACAAACTCTGGCATTTTGACATCAACGACGGCTATTCGCTGAAGCACGATGTCGATATCGCCGTCGGCCTGATCAACCCGTTTGACTGGCTTAGCGTCCTCGTCCTGCTGCGCAGCCATGGCTTCAACGGTCCGTTCAATTTAGACTATAAGCCGCCCAGATCGACGAGCCAGCACGGCGTGTTTGCCGTCAGCTTCCCGACGGCGGTTGACCGGTTCATTGCGTTGTGGGAGATGGCCGGGGAGGTCCTGACCGACCCGATCATCAAGGAAGCGACGGAGGCATTGAAGACGGCCGGGCCTCGGGTGGCCGATCCGTTGGATGCCGCCGGGATGTTCGCCAGCAACCGGGAGCTTTGGACGCTGCATGAACTCATCGGCCACCGGCTGTTCCAGATCCTGATCGGCCAAAACAAAGGCCGCATGTTCTCCGTCTAAACTGCCTATGCCGGCGGCGCTCATCATCGCTTTGATCGCCGCCGCAATTGGCATTAGTGTGCCGTACAGTTTGCTGCGGTTCCAGCTTCGGCTCCGCTTCCGCGACTCAGAGGAGGGCAACCCTTTCCTGCCCGACCGGGCGCTGTACGACCGCTGTCGCAGGGCCATCCCAACGGACCGTACGTTCCTTCGCTGGCGCGTTTTCTACTGGCTGATTTGGGTCGCCAATGCCGTCTTCGTGGTTGCCGTGATCGGCGGGGCGATCACGCTGGTTTACTTCCGCTGGCGGGCTTGAAGCTCGCAAGCTTTCTCGTGATCGGACGACGACAGCTTGCCTTCACATTCCAGGCGGCCGACGCCGCTTTTGTGCGCGAGCACTGGGTTGTTGGGTTCGTTCTTAAGAAACCAGAGGATGTGTTCTACGCGGGCCGCCAGGGCCGTTGCCTCGCCGGCCGTTGAGGCGTTCTCGGTGTACCAGGCGAGCAACTGAATTCGCACGGGCCCGTCGTCGGGGTTCGTCTTCAGCCGCTGCTCCAACCGCTGCAGCGGGTTGGCGGATAGGTTCCGCCCTACCTCGAGCAGCCGGTCGACTTCGGCCAGCGTCATCACCGCGAAAAGGAGCATTCCCCACATGCCTCTATTCTGACGTACAATCCGTCATGCTCGCTCTGCTCCTGCTCTTCGCCGACCTCACGCTGCTGCGCAACGACAAGCTCGAACTTTCCGTTCAAAATCCTGGTGGTGCGTTCACCAAGCTGCGATTGCTGGCCGACCGCGACGAGACGAACCCGATGTGGAAGGGCAGCGGCAACTACGTCGGCCACTTCCTCTGTGTCGATGGCTTCGGCCCCACTTCCCCGCAGGAGCAGGCCGCTGGTCTGCCCGGCCACGGCGAGGCGGTTCGACAATCTTGGACCCAGACTTCGCCTGGCACCTTCGAAACCCGCCTGCCGCTGCTGCATGAAAAAGTGACCCGCCGGATTGAGCTTCTTCCGGGTGAACAGGTGATCACGGTCGAAACGACGATTGAGAACGAGCTCGCCTTCGACCGGCCGATCAACTGGGCTGAGCACGCGACGATCGGCGCTCCGTTTTTGACGCCGGGCAAGACGGTGGTCGACGCGTCGGTGGGGCGGTGCATGACTCGGCCCGACGCCAAGGGCGGCCCCACGGCCACGCTAGCGGTCGGCCAGGAGTTCACTTATCCGAACGCGCCGTTGCTCAAGGGCGGCACGCGCAGCCTTCGCGCCGTGCCCGCTGGGGCCGACTCGCTCGACCATATTGGCTGCACCATTGACCCGCAACGGACGCACGGGTTCGTGACCGCCATCCACCTTGAAAAACGGCTAGTCTTCGGCTACTACTTCCCGCGCGCGGACTACCCCTGGCTGCAGGAGTGGCTTAACTTTCCGGCCTCGGGCCAACTCTCGCGCGGGCTGGAATTCGGCACGCAGCCGTTTGACGTTTCGCGGCGGGAGGCCATCACCTTGAACAAGCTCTTCGATACGCCCACTTACCGCTGGCTGCCAGCGAAATCGAAGATCTCGGCGAAGTTCGTGATGTTCTACGCCGCCGTGCCGCCGGGCTTCGATAAGGTCGATGACGTCCGCCACGAAGCGGGCCACTTGATGCTGTGGAACGAGGCCACGAACCAGACGATTCGCCTCGCCGCTCAAAAAAGGCCTTAGTCACTTTTTCCTATTTTCCTGATTTCAAAGCAAACAAACGTCGGGTACACTCGGGCCAAGTCGTAATGGAGGTTCTTGTGCGAAAGACTATTTTTGCCTGCTTCGTTTTTGTCGTCGCCGCGTCGGCGGCCAAGCGCCACTTCGTAACCAGCGCCGAAGGTGCGGCGGGATTAATTCTGCAACAGATTTCGCAGGAGCCCGAAGGCCCGCGCCGTCTCCTGTATCTTGAAATGTTTCTCGAGCGGTTCCCGCGGCATGAATCGTTCACGTGGGCGCTGGGTGAAGCGCAGCCAATTTACTTGGCGGCCAAGGATTTCGACAAGGTCCTCCGGGCCGCCGAGGTGCTTTTGAAGGCCGATCCGGAAGACATCTACGCCGCTCAAAATGCGTTGAAGGCCGCGGAGGCAAAAGGTGATCGGGCGTTGGTCCACGCGTGGGCCGAACGCGCCGCCCGCTCGGCTCGGCTCGTCCGCTTAGCACCGCCTTCGGAGGTCTCCGACTACGCCCGGCAGTGCGAAGTCTACGCGGAATACATCCTTTACGCTCCGGCCCTCCAATCGGCTGATCCGAGGGTTCTCAGCGCCACCGCCGATCAGCTAGAAAAGGAGAACCCGACCTCCACGTACCTCCCCCAACTGCGCGCTCGGCTCTTTCAGGTTTATCGCCAGACGGGCAACATTGGCAAGGCAATCGCCTACGCTGAGGCCGTTCTGCGGGCTAACCCGGACCAGCAGGAAATGCTACTCTTCCTTGCTTCGCACTACTACGACGGGTTGAAGGACAAGGGCAAAGCGATGCTCTATTCGAAGCGGTTGGTCGATCCAAGAACCAAGGCCGACCCCGCGAAAATGGCTCTTGGCCACGTGATCCTGGGCATTATCGCCTCGCAGGAGGGCCGCTATCCAGACGCCGACACTCATCTGCGCGCGGCGCTGCCGTTGATGGAGCAGCACCCCGCGCTGAAGGGCGAAGCGCTCTATCATCTCGGCTTGGTGAACTACCAGATTGGAGATCCGCAGCAGGATATGAATCGCATCCAGGCGGCCTATCGATTCCACGCGCTAAGCGCTTCGGTCAGTGGTCCGTTTCAGAACATCGCGGCCAGCAGCGCGGCCGGCATTCGCAGCCAGTATCACCTCAAGTAGCCTTAATGGCCACCCGGTGCCGCGGAGGGAATCGCCGGGGCTTTCGCCGTGGGGCTGATGTTGATCAGCATCTGTTCCTTCCGGTAGATCAGCGTCGAGGTATTGTAGCTGGCGATCTCAAAATCGTGGCCGTGCGTAATTGCATCGGTGGGGCACGCCTCGACGCAGAAACCACAAAAAATGCAGCGGCTGTAATCGATATTGTAGACGCTGGCGTAGCGCTCGCCGCCGCTCATACGGGCCTGCTCGGTGTTCTCGGCTGCCTCGATGTAGATGCAGTTGGCCGGGCACGCGGCGGCGCAGAGGAAACAGGCGACGCACTTTTCGAGGCCCGCCTCGTCGCGCTGCAGGACATGCACGCCGCGGTAGCGTTCTTGGAATTTCGCCGGTGCGTCCGGATAGTCCTCGGTCACCGTGGGAGACATCATCTCCTTCAAAGTAACCGTCATGCCCTTGGCGATTGCCGCCGCGGAACCCAAAATCTCGGAGATCGTCGTTGCCATCTCCTTCCAGGTTACCCTTCGCTCTTGCGCTGCTGCAAGAACGAAAGAATATCGAACTTCTTGATCTCGCGATCCGGGAAGAAGCTATTGACCGCCGACTGCTCCTCATCGAACACTTCAAACACCATTTCGAGCCGCGTCAGCACGATCAGTTCGATGCTCCGCCGCGAGAGGTTCAGCAGCTTCATTGTTCCGCCGGCGCGCCGTGCCGTTGAGAAACACATCACCAGCGCGCCCAAGCCGGACGAGTCGATGTAGGTGACGCCCCCCAGATTCAGGATCAACTGGATCGACCCCGCCCCGACCAACTGGCTCAACCGCTCTCGCACCGCACCCGTCGTTTCGCCGGCGACCAACTGTCCAGCGCAATCGACGATCACGATGCCTTCTCGTTCCCTTTCTACAATGTTCATTAGCTTTGTCTTCCTTCTATTCCAACGCTCATCAGGTCCGCCGACTCCGCCGCGGAACTCGGGCTCGTTGGCAGCAATACCCGAAACGTCGTTCCCTTGCCGACTTCGCTTTCCACTTCAATCGTGCCGTGATGCGCGCGGACGATCCAGGCGACAAAGCTTAGGCCCAGCCCGAGCCCTTTGTCGGGATCGTCACCCGGCACTTTGTAAAATCGTTCAAAGATGTGCGGCAAGCTCGCCGCCGGAATTCCCTGCCCTGTATCGGCGACGAGCAACTCCACTTGGTCCCCATGCTCGGTAACCAACGTTCGCAGCTGCAGATGGACCCGTCCTCCGGCCGGCGTATATTTTACGGCGTTCGAAAGCAGATTCGAAACTAGCCGCTCTACTTGCACGCGGTCGGCGTCCATCCAGATCTCGTCGGGCAACTCGGCGTCTAGAGTCAGTTCGGCGTCTTCGGCAGGAATCTGGAACTGGTCGACGATATCGAGCACCGTGCCGGTAAAATTGAGGCGGAGAAATTTCAGCTTCAATTGCCCCGCTTCTGATTGCGATAGCAGCAGCAGGGCCCGGGTGATACTCGATAGCCGGTCCACGTCCTGCAAGGCATTCACGATGGCGTCGCGGTACTGGTCGGTGGTCTTGCCCGTGAGCAGCGCTACTTCCAACTGCCCCCGAATCGAGGTTAGCGGCGTCCGCAACTCATGCGATACGTCGGTGCTGAAACGCCGGACTTGCTCGAAGCTCTCCGATAACCGATCCATCATTTTATTGAAGGCATCAATGAGGCGATCCAGTTCGTCATTGGTATTCCGCATTGGAATGCGCACGTGCAACGTCGACCCGCTCACCGCCTCCGCCGTCGCGGCCACTTGGTTGACCGGTTCGAGGCCTCGCCCCGCCATGAACCATCCGAGGAACACCATTACCCCGATCAGCAGCGGCAGCACTCCGAAATAGTTACGGATAAACAGCGCGGGCAGCGTCTGGTTGTCGGCCAGGGTCCGTCCCACGACCAACAGATACGGCTGATTCGCCGAGCGGATGATGCCGTAGCGCAGCAGGAGCGCTTCGCCCTTGCCCTCTTGCTTCAGCTTCCACTGCGGCATCGGCTGCGCCAGAATTTGTTGAATCTCCGCCGGGGTCTCGACACCGAAAGCCCGGTATCCGTTTGATACTTCGAGCACCGATCCTTCCCGGTCGGAGATCAAGATCAACTTCCGGAGCCGCTCCACGTGCGAGGCATCGTCAAACTCGCGCGGGTCGAACGTCCAGTTGGCCTGGCCGCGCTCAATGCGCAGAAAACCACGCACCGCCCGCCATTCTTCTTCGATCAACTCCCGGGTCCGAGCCTCGATCAGATTCTCGAGGCTCACACGGAAATACAGGCCAATCCCGACGAGCAACAGCGCGAAGATGGCTACATAGCTCATCGTCAGCCGGAACCGCAGCCCGCGGGTGGTTTTGCCGATCCTGAGTAGCAGCGTCTGCAGCACGCGCTAGTCCTGTTCGGTATCCTTCCCTGGCACATCGATTACGTAGCCAATGCCCCGAACAGTATGGATCAGGCGGACTGGATAAGGGTCGTCAATCTTGCTGCGCAAGTGGCGAATGTAGACGTCGACAATGTTCGTCAGGCCATCGTAGTCCATGTCCCAGACGTGCTCCACGATCATGGTCCGGCTCAAAGGCCGTCCGCGGTTCCGCATCAGATATTCGAGAATGCTGAACTCTTTCGGCGCTAGTTCGATATTTTCGCCGGCCCGGGTTACCTTACGGCGAATGCAGTCGAGCGTGAGATCGCCCACCACCAGCCGGTCTTGAAGCGGAGCGCCGCGGCGCAACAACGCCCGGACTCGCGCCAAGAACTCGACGAAGGCGAACGGCTTGCTGATGTAGTCATCGGCACCAAGTTCGAGGCCTTTCACGCGGTCGTCCACGTTGCTACGGGCGCTCAGAATCAGCACGGCGGGGCTGACCTTTCGGTTCCGGATTTTCTCCAAAACCTTGAGACCATCCATATCCGGCAGGTTTAGATCGAGCACGATGAGATCGTACTCCAAGCCATGAATCGCCTCGAGGGCGCTCGAGCCGTCGTGCGTCTGCGTGACCCCATATCCGGCGCTTTCTAGTCCGCGCGCGATGAAATCCGCGATGCGTTTTTCGTCCTCAACGATGAGAACTCTTATGGTATCCATGTTCGATTCAGTGCCCCAAGCATAGGGATCGTAGCACAGATCAGTCTACTCCCCTTTGTCTTCCACCCCAAGCGAGTTCTCGCCGATCTCAAAAGGCAACTGCGTTTCGACCTGAATCGCCCACTCGCTCTGGACCGCGGGATGCGCCAAACCCTCTGGGTGCAAGGTCAGCGACCCGATCTCGGTGCCCACGCCACCCGCCAAATGGTAGACAACCTCTTCGGAACGGACGCGAGCCCGGTAGTGCGTCTGCTCCGGTCGCGAACCCAAGGAGCGAACGGTGAAGCCATCGCCTTCAAACCGAGCGCCATCCTGCACGCCGACCGCCCAAGGATAGAAATACCCATCCCAACCGACGACGTCGAACGGGTGGTGGTCCAACACGACTTCGTGCAACCAGTTATCTTTCTTTACGACAACCGAAAACTCGCCGAGTTCCTCATGTACAGGTAGCGTGCGCGGGCGGCGGATGTTCCGTTCGGTAAAGGGCGCGTCGTCGCCCAACTGCCCGTTCTCGCCTCGATAGCGGGACGGGATCCGCACCGCGCCCCGGCTTTCCAGAATCAGGAATCGATGCCGCATCGGGTCCATCCGCAAGCGATGGATGATCCCGCGAGGAATCACGACGTAGTCGCCGGCTTTGTAGGCGAGTTCGCCCATCTGCGACTCCAGCGTCCCGGCTCCCTCGGCCACGTACAGCACTTCATCGGCCTGCGCGTTCCGATAGAATCCGCTCTTGTGCGGGGTCCACGTGAGCAGGGCCAGATCGGCGTTGAACAGCAGCGGCAAGCGGTCCGCCGCAGCCAGCCGATGGGTTCGAAAGTGACGGTGCTGGAGCGGCCGGGGATCCTGCTTTTTCCAACGCAGCTCGACCGCCTGCCGAGTCGATAGCAAGCGCGTCGGAGCGTGGACATGATAGAGCAACGACGAGGCGTCAGCGCTGCCCACCAGTTCTTCGGCGTACATTCCGCCGTCAGGTTTCGGGAAGGGCGAATGACGGTTGCGGGGCACCTGCCCGAGTTGATGATAAATCGGCATCTATTTGAACTCCTCCAGCACCTGTGGATTTTCTAAGTTACTCACATCGCCCCACGGTTCGCCCAGCCGCGCCGCCCGGACCAGACGACGCATAACTTTCCCGTTGCGCGTTTTTGGCAACCCCGATACAAAGCGAACCTCTCGCGGGCGGAGCGGCTTGCCCAATTCGCGCGCCACGAGATCCTGCACCTCGGCCTCCGTCACTTCGCCCCGCCGCACGCAATACACAATCAGCTCGTTGCCCTTGCGATCATCCGGCACCCCGATGGCCGCCGCCTCACTCACCGCCGCATGACTCGTCACGATGGTCTCGACTTCAGCCGGACCCACTCGTTTGCCTGCGATCTTGATGGTGTCGTCGCTGCGCCCGTGGATGAACCAAAAGCCGTCGGCGTCCACCTCGGCGAAATCACCATGCCGCCACATCCCGGGGAAGGTCGACCAGTATGTTTCCAGGAACCGCTCCGGATTCTTGTAGAAGCCCCGCGCCATGCCGATCCAGGGCTGGCGGATCACCAATTCCCCGACGCCTTGCGGTAAGCTCTTGCCCTGCTCATCGACGACGTCGGCCGCCATGCCCGGACAGGGGGCTGAGAAGGCGCAGGGCTTCACCGGCAGGAGCGGGTTCGAACAGAGTATGCCGCCCGAAATTTCTGTGCCGCCCGAATAGTTGATGATCGGCAGACGCCCGCCGCCTACGTTCTCAAACAGCCACATCCACGCCTCTCGCGTCCACGGCTCGCCGGTTGACGCGAGAGTTCGGATCCGGCTCAGATCGTATAAGATCGGTTCACTCGAAAGCATCCGCACGAGCGTCGGCGATACGCCCAACACTTCGACGCCTTGGCGCGAGGCGAACGCCCATAGGTGGTCTGGCGCCCCGTCGAACAGCGCCATCGTCCCGCCCCGCAGCAGCGTTCCATAGATCAACCACGGTCCCATCATCCACCCGATATCGGTGACCCAACAGATTCGCGTCGCCAACTTAACGTCCATGTTGAACGCCATGTCCTGCGCCGATTTGATGGGAAACCCACAGTGCGTATGCAGAATTCCTTTCGGCGCTCCGGTGGTTCCCGAGGTGTAGATCAGCAGCAACGGGTCCTCGGCGCTGGTCCGCTCGGGCTCGCTCGAACCGTCCATCTGGCAGAGCGCGTCCCATGAAATGTCCCGACCCTCTGCCATCGTCACCGCGTAGCCTTCGAGCCTTTCGACGACGATCACCTTCCAATCGCCCCCGGCCGCGTCGATGGTCGCCTTGGCTGGAATCGTTTTGCCGCGCCGGGGATAAGCGTTGCAGGTGAACACCGCCTTGGCTGCCACGTCCCGTAGCCGCGCCGCAACCGCGGCCGGGCCGAACCCCGTGAACAGCGGCACCGCCACGGCACCGATCCGCGCCAGCGCGACCATGACGGCCACCGTCTCCGGCATCATCGGCAGGTGCACCCCCACCGCATCGCCCTTGCCAATCCCCAACGCGCGCAGGCCACCGGCGCACCGCTTCACGGCCACCAGCAGGGCTTTATAACTCCACGAGCGCTGCGCCCCTTCCTCGCCCTCCCAGGCCACGGCCGGTTGCCGATCCAAGCCTTTCGCGAAACAAGCCGTGCCAATATTCAGTTCGCCGTCGACGCACCACCGCGTCCACTCGATGCCCCGCGACGAATCCATCACCTGAGAATAGGGCCGGTCCCAAGGCAAATCGAGAAATCGCAGGACGTTTTCAGTGAACCAGGCCGGGTCCGCCGCCGCCCGATCTTGTAGCTCCGCGAAGGTCGTCAGTCCGACTTGCCGGAGAAATTTTGTCAATTCCGCCCGAGCAATCGTTTCGTTGTCTGGTCTCCAGACTATAGCTTCGGGCATGAATCCATTATCCTGTAAGGAAGCATGTTTCAAGAAACCGTCGAAGCCCAGGGTCACCTGATCGACAGCCACATCATGGAGCGGATTTTCGACACCGTTGTCGAATACCAAGGCCGCTTCGAAGTGGAAGTCTTCCAGATAGGACGGACCAATAGCGAGCCGTCGCATTTGCGTCTCCGCATTGAAACGCCATCGGGCGAATTGATGGAGAAGGTGCTGGGGCAACTGATCGGCCTGGGTTGCACCCCGGTTGACTCGCGGGACGCGGAAGTCCGCGTCGTGGAACGCGACTGCTGCGCGCCGGAAGATTTCTACTCGACGACCAATCAACGGACGGAAGTTCGGCTGGGCGGATCGTGGATCACGGTCGGCAAGCAGCGGATGGACGCGTGTATCGTCATCGAAAACGGTGCCGCGTGGTGTCGCAAACTCCGCGACGTCAAGGCTGGTGACGCCATCGTCTTCGGGATGCGCGGCATTCGGGTGATCCCGGAATCGAAAGAGCGGGATCGGCATGGGTTCGCGTTCATGAGCAACGAGATCAGCTCCGAACGGCAAGTGGAAACCGCGGTTCGGCAGACCGCGGCGCTGATGCGGCAGATGCACGCGGAGGGCAAGAAGGTGGTCGTCGTGGCTGGCCCGGTGGTGGTCCATACTGGCGGGGTTAAGCCCTTGGGGGCGCTGATCCGCGGCGGCTTCGTCGATGCTTTGCTGAGCGGCAACGCGCTGGCGGTGCACGATATCGAAGCGGCATTGCTGGGCACGTCGCTGGGTGTACGGATGAACGATGGGCGATTGGAAGAGCACGGCCACCGCAACCACATGCGCGCCATCAACGCCATCTACCACGCGGGCGGCATTCGCGGTGCCGTCGAGAGTGGCCGGCTGACGAGCGGGATCATGTACGAGTGCGTGAAGGCCAATGTGCCCTTCGTTCTCGCCGGTAGTCTGCGGGATGATGGTCCGCTGCCCGATACCATCACCGACATGAATCTGGCGCAGGACGCCTACAACGAACACGCCCACTCGGCCGGCCTCGTCCTTTGCCTTAGTTCCATGCTGCATTCGATCGCCACCGGCAACATGCTCCCCGGCTGGGTCAAGACCGTCTGCGTCGACATCAACCCCGCTGTCGCGACCAAGCTCAGCGACCGCGGCACGGGCCAAGCGGTCGGCGTCGTTACTGACGTCGGCCTGTTCCTCGACCACTTGGCCAAGGCACTCGTCCCCCATGAGTAAGAAAAAAATCTATACCGACGAACACGCCGAAGCAGGTGTGAACGCGCCGCTGCCCGACATCGAAACCTGGCCCAACCAGTTCCGCACCGGCTACGAGATTGAGATCGTCAACCCGGAGTTCACCAGCGTCTGCCCCAAGACCGGCCTGCCGGACCACGGCACGTTGACCGTGCGCTACGTGCCCGACGAGCACTGCCTGGAGCTGAAGTCGCTGAAGATGTACTGGCTGGCGTACCGGAATCTCGGGATCTTCCAGGAGAACGTGGTGAACCGCTTTCTGGCCGACCTCGTCCGGGCCGCTGAGCCGCTGGAAGCCACCGTCATCGGCGACTTCATGCCGCGCGGCGGCATCCCGTCGAAAATCACCGCCCGATATGTGAGGAAGAACAAGCGTGGACGCTGAGAACCCGCTCGAACAGGCTGTACGCGAGATCCGCGAACGGGTCGCCGCTCGACATCCTCAGGGAGAACGCAGCCGCTACGGAATAGCCCTCGCCGACCTATTGCCGTTGCTCCATGCCCGTGACGCCGCAGAAGCCAAGGTGGCTGCGATTGGCACGGTGAACCCGCGTCCGCCGGGCTTGAAGAACAACCTCGTCCAAAGCTGGAAGCGCTTCCTGGCCCGGATTCTCGATTGGCATGTGCGAGAGCAAGTGGAGTTCAACCGTGGCTCCGTGAACGCCATCCAGGCGACGCTCGAAGCGTTGAAGGAACACAACCGTTCGTTCGAACAGATCGCTTCGGCGCTGGAAGAAAGCGCCCGCCGCAACGACGAACTCGAAAGCCGCGTGAAGATTTACGCCGCCCGCCTGGACGAAACCGAAGGCCGCGCCATGCTGGCGGAACGCGAAGCGGCCACGCTGCGGGAACAGGCCCGCGAACTCGCCGACGTGCGGATTCACTGGCACGAATGGCGCCAGGATTGGGAACGCAAGCTCAGCATCAACGAGGTGCAATTCCTTCGCAGTGTGGCCGACTTGAACGCGGCCTACCAACATCGAACCTCACAACTGGAAGCCAACTTCCGTGGCATCACAGACCGCCAACATCGCGACTTCGAAGGCCTGGTTGCCCGCTCGGGCGACGAAGTCCAAGCCCGTTTTTGGGCCGACAACGCCAAGCTCCGCGAGGAGTACGAGCGGATGATCCACGCCGAACTTCGGTCGATCCGCCAGAAGACTTTCGCCGCCGCCGCCCTGCCCGCTCCGCCTTCGGAACCGGCGTACGATTTCGTCCATTTTGCGGATCGTTTCCGCGGCCCCCAGGAGTACGTCCGCTCCAACTTTGCCGCCTACTTACCGCTGTTTGTGGATCGCCCCAACATCGTCGATCTCGGCTGCGGCCGAGGCGAGTTCCTCGAACTCCTGGCCGAAAACAAAATGAGCGCCATTGGGGTGGACGGGGACCCGGAGTCCGTCGGCATGTGTCTGGCCAAAGGGCTCAACGCCGTGGAAGCCGACCTGTTCGCCTGGCTTGAAGCGCAACCCGATCATTCCCTCGACGGCGTCTTCTGCGGCCAAGTTATCGAGCATCTGCCGCCGCCTTTGGTTCCGCGTTTGTTCAACCTTTGCGCGGCGAAATCTCGACCCGGGGCCATCGCCGTATTCGAAACGCCGAACCCGGAATGCCTCGCCATCTTTGCGACGCATTTTTATCTCGACCCCACGCATCAGCGCCCGGTTCCTTCGGCGCTGGCGGCATTCTACTTACAAGAGGCTGGCTACGGAAGCCTCGAAATCCGGCCCCTTGCGCCGGCCATCGACTCGATGCCTTCGCTCGGCTCGCTGCCCGACGATTTCCGGAAGGCCTTTTTCGGGGGACTCGACTACGCCATTATCGGCACCAAACTCTAGGCGATTCACCGACCCGACCTAAGTACTCTAGGTACCCCGTTCGGAATACACCTCTAATGGGTTTTTGCGGGGCTAAGCCGCAAGATGGTCCCATGAAGACAGCTTCGCTTTTTTTGCTCGCCTCACTAGGCCTGCACGCCGCCACCATGACCGTAACGGGCCCAGACATGTCCAGGGGTGGTTTCCTATCCTTCCTCGAGGATGGTAACGAAGCGACTGGCTTTGCTGGAGTCTTGCTGGCCAGCTACGACGGTCAGGCGATTCAGCCTTTCTACTGCGCCGACCTTTTCACCCCGATCGACGTTAACACCTACACCTCCACGGCGTACTACGTGCGTTCCGAGCGCCGCGAAGATCGGGTGGGCTATCTTTTCGTCAACTACATCGCCGGCGTCACCACCCCGGCGCTGGGCCAAGCGATGCAGCTCGCCATCTGGGACATTCTGCATGACAGCGGCGACGGGCCCAACGCTGGCCGCGTGCAGAGTTCCGTCAATACGCCGGGCGGAGTAGTTGCCGATTGGAGCAACTACCTCGCTCTTAGCTCCGGCCAGTCCAATCCGAACACGTCCATCTTCATCAACTCCCTGGGCAACACCCAAGCGCAAACGTTGATTGGGGCGTTCGAACCGACGTCGCTGAACACGCCCGAGCCAGCGACCTTCGCGCTGGTTGGCGCGGCTCTCGTCGCTCTCGGCTTTCGGGGCCGCCGGGCTAGAAAATAAGCTTCAACTGATACCGGATCATGCGCCCGCCGCCGTCGACGAATTGCGGCGCCAGGAACTGTCCGGCCGGGGTGGTTCCCACGTTGTTCCCGATCAACCCTTGCACCTGCGGGGCAAACGGACTGACGCCGGGAGTACCATACTGAGGCGTATTGAACAGGTTGTAGAACTCCGTTCGGAACTCCATCCGAAGCTGTTCGGTGACCTTCACCGTCTTCAGAATGTTGATATTCCAATTCTTCTGGCCGCGCGTCCGTTGGGTGTTTCTACCCAGGGTGCTGGGCCGCAGAGGAACGGTCCCCGCGAAGGCCGGACGCTGAATGAACTGGGCCTGCGCCGGATCGATGGGCGCCGAGCCGCCCACGGCATCCGGGTTCCGAAAGCCTGTCGGGCTGTTGCGGTCAATCACCGCACGCACGCCGCGCTGCCCGTTCGGGTTGTAGTCCGGCCGATCCCCGGTGGAACCCTCATAGCCATCGGCGTCGATGCCGTTCAGCACCGTCAGCGGAACGCCGCTTTCAAACGCCGTGACACCAGAAAGCCCCCAGCCACCCAGCACCCGATTCTGTTTCATAAACGGCAATTCGTAGAAGTAACTGAATGTCAGGCGGTGCGTTCGATCAAACAACGAAAACGCCCGGTCCAGCCGTTCGCCGCCGAAGATGGACGGGATCATGCTTGGTGCCGGATTGGAGTTGAAGGTAAACAGCTCACTGCCGTTGTCGAGATTCTTCGACCACGTGTAACCCATCGTCGCCAAAAAGCCGTTGGCAAACCGCCGATTCAGTTGCGTCTGCAATGCGTGATAGGTGCTGCTGCCGCCGTTGGTCCGAATCGCGCGCCGTCCTTGGAGCCCGTCGAAACGGGCGGCGCGTCGGGATGCTGGAATATCGCCGTTAGGGAGGATGACCAGGCTGCTCGGCACCACCGGGTTGTACTCTTCCTGCCAGAACAGTCGCGTGCCCTTGCTGCCGACGTAGCTCACGTCCAGAATCATCCCGGCGGGTAACTCGTGCTGGATTCCGCCCGAGAATCGTTGCACGTATGGATTCACCAAATTCCCGATCACCAGGTTTTGCGTATCGAGGGGCGTTAGCGTCCGCGCGACTACTGGCAGACTCGCGGACAGCCGCGGCAAACCCCGGGGAGTGGCCCCATCGACGACACTCTGCACCTGGGTCGCAATCACGTTGGGCGACGAGGTCGACGCGTTCGAAGCGATGTTATTGAAGAACGTATCGAAGCTCACTTGGTAGCCCAGACGGAAGACGGTCTTGGGCCGCACCGTCCAGGCTAAGCCCACGGTGGGGCCGAAGTTATTGTTATCGGTTTTGACCTGATTCGGCTGATCAAACGGCCCGGTAAACGTAGTCGGATTAATGTTGAACAGGCCCGTGAAAGCCGGCGTCCGCAGCGTATTGATCGGCTGTCCGAAGTTCTCGTACCGTAGGCCCAAGGTTAACGTCAGCTTCTTGCTCATCCGCCAGCGATCCTGGAAAAAGAAGGCAAACCGTGTCAAATCCGGATAGTAGGCGTTACTGCCGAAATCCCGGATCGCCGACCCGCCGCCCGGCCCGGAACCGCCGAAATCATCCAAATAGTTGGCGAAATATGAGAATCCGCCGCCGTCCCGATAGTCGAGTTGCCCGCGCAGAGTAATTGGTGCGAATTGTTTGGCTCTCTGCTGCAAAATGTCGGCACCGAACCGGAATGCGTGTACGCCGCGGACGATCGTCACGGTGTCCTGAAACCCATAGTTGTTCGCTAAGCGGCCCTGTGGCAGATTCGTCTGCACCCCTAATGCCGTAATCGCGGCGCCGCCGAACTCATACCGTGGCAGCGTCAAGCCCAGCGGGTTGGCCGTCGCCCCCGGAAAGTCCAACACGATTCGGTTGTAGTGCAAGCGCGCTTCGTTTGTCACGTTTGCGGAAAAAACGTGGGTGTGCGTGATCAGCGCGTTACGATAGGCCTCAGTTGTTCCGGTCTCAAACCCGGCCAACGGATTGGTAGCACCGCCTCGCGGGTCGTCTTTGAACGAGTTCATGAACCGCCCGGAAAGCTGGTCCCGCTCGCCTAGCTTATGGTCCATCCGGATCATGTACTGGCGCTCGCCCACGTTCCGCCCGAAGGCGGCTACGGCTTGCCCGAACTCCAGATCCGGACGCCCGGCCCCTAACGGGACGTTGAAAAAGTTCGCCCCGGCGTTCAGCCCCGCTGTTACTTGATCGTACAGGTCCGCCCGTGGGTTCGTTCCGCGGGGAAACACCCGCTGCAGAGTCGCGCGCCCATTGGCCGACAGGACCCGCAGAGCGTTGCTCGCCTGCGCGTTTCGCCTGTCCTCGCCAAAGGCGACAAAGAAAAACGTCCGGTCTTTGATGATCCGGCTGCCCAGCGTCCCGTTCCATATTTGATTGGTTCCGGCGAACGGTTTGCCCCTGCGCTGGATGTCCGGCGATAGACTCTGCGTATTCGTAATCGCGTCGTCGGTCGTCGAATCGAGCAGGTAGCTGGCCGTGCCGTGGATCGCGTTCGTACCCGCCCGCGTCACCACGTTTACCACCGCTCCGGCGGCTCGGCCAAACTCGGCATCATAGTTCGAAGTTTGGACGGCAACCTCCTGCACGGCGTCCGGGATCCGAATTTGGAAGGCTTGCCCACCGATCGAGATATCGTTGTTCTCGGTGCCGTCGATCAGAAAGTTATTGCTGCGGCCACGCGACCCATTCACGCTGAACGAATCATTGCCGGTCACAAACCGGCTGGTGTTCACCCCGGGTAGCGTGAACGCCAATTGCACCGGATTTCGCGCGCTAAACGGCAACTGTACAATGTTGGTCCGTTCAATGTTCGAACCCCGCACCATCGACTCCGTCTGCAGCGCCACGCCTTCGGCACTGACTTCCACCACTGCCTGGACGTCGCCAATCTCCATTCGCGCGTCCACGTTCAGCGCCTGCCCCGCCAGCACCGAAAAGTTTCGGACGCTAAACGATTTGAACCCGGTCAATTTCACGGTCAAATCGTAACGCCCCGGATCCACCGCGTCGAACCGATAGAGCCCCCCTTCGTTGGTCGGCGTGGACCGAACGACCCCCGTCTCGACGTTGCGCAGTTGGACCCCCCCGGCCGCCACCGCGGCACCCGAAGGATCC
>JANODS010000150.1:0-5060 GCA_031412835.1 Acidobacteriota bacterium
CGATCGACTTGGCGATCGTAGGCTCCGGGGGCTTGATCGTTCTGGAAGAGATCGACTTCGAGGGGGGTGGGCGGGAGGCCGGTAAGGACGAAGCTGAGGCGGCGGAGGAGGGTGGAACGGTCGGCTTTGCTTCCAGGGGCCGGAAGGAGTTCGTTGATGGATTTGGCGGAGCGGCGGATGGGTTGGAAGGCCCAGTGTTCGCGGCGTAGTTTGTCGTAATAGCCAGGGGAGCCGGGGCCGGTGGCGGATTTTTCGGCGGGCCAGGGGGCACCGGCTTTGACCCACTGTTCGAGGGCGGCGATGTCGGGGGCCGGGAGTTTTTTGCCCATCGGCATTTTAAGATCGTCGTGGCGGATGGCGCGGAGAAGGGGGCTGAGTTGGGGGTCGCCGGGGATCAGGGCGGGCCCGCGGTTGCCGCCTCGGAGGAGGCTGTCGCGCCCGTCGACGCGCAGGGAAGAAGACTGCTGTGCGGGGCCGTGGCAGGAGACGCAGTTTTTGATCAGGACCGGACGGACTTTGGATTCGAAGTGTTCGAGGGCTTCCGGTTGGGCCAAGGCGAGCGGGGCGCAGAACAGGAAGAGGCGAGCCAGACTCATGGGGGGAGCATATCATTGCGATAAGCTAATGTGCATGCGGCTGATGCTCTTGGCGTTGTGCGGACTGTCGATTTGGGCACAGGGCCCGGACTTTCAGCGGGATGTGCGACCGCTGCTAAGTAAGAAATGCGTAGCGTGCCATGGGCCGGACGAGAAGGCTCGGCAGGCGGGCTTACGGCTGGATCGGGCGGACGGCGGGGCGCTGGCGCGAGGGGCGCGGATATTGGCTCGGGTGAGTCATGCGACGCGGCCGATGCCGCCGACGGGGGAGCGGCTGACGGCGACTGAGGTGGCGACGCTCAAGGAGTGGATTGGGGCGGGGGCACCGTTTACCGAGCACTGGGCGTATCAGAGGCCGAAGAAGCCGGTGGGGACGGGGATCGATTCGTTCGTGTTGGCGAAGCTGGAGAAGATGGGACTGAAGCCGTCGAAAGAGGCGGATCGGGCGACGCTGGCTCGGCGGGTAGCACTGGATTTGATTGGGGTGCCGCCGGAGCCCGCGGTGGCGGCGGAGTATCTGAAGGGCGGGTCGTACGAAAAGTATGTCGACGCATTGCTGGGGAATCCGCAGTTCGGAGAGCGGTGGGCGAAAATTTGGTTGGATTTGGCGCGGTATGCGGATACGCAGGGGTATGAGAAAGACAGTAAGCGGAGTATCTGGCCTTATCGAGACTGGGTGATTCGAGCTTACAACGATAACATGCCGTTTGATGAGTTTACGGTGAAACAGTTGGCGGGGGACTTGGTGGCGGATCCGTCGGTGGATGATTTGATTGCGACGGGGTTCCATCGGAACACGATGACAAATACCGAGGGCGGGACGGACGATGAAGAGTATCGGGACTTGGCGATTCGGGATCGGCTGGCGACGACGGGGCAGGTTTGGATGGGGCAGACGTGGGGGTGCGCACAGTGCCATACGCACAAGTACGACCCGTTGACACACAAAGAGTTTTTTCAGCTTTATGCGTTTTTCAATCAGACGGCGGATGACGACCATCCGTCGGACCGGCCGGTGTTGAAATTGACAGCGAAGGCGTCGACGCTGGTGATGCGGGAGTTGGCGGCGGAGAAGCAGCGAAAGACGCGAATTTATGAGCGGGGGAACTTTTTGACTCCGGGGGAGACGGTGGAGGCGGGGACCCCGGCGGCCTTCCCTGCCCTGCCCGCGAAGGCTCCGCGGAACCGGCTGGGGCTGGCGCAGTGGCTCGTGAACAAGGAGAATCCGTTGACAGCGCGGGTGACGGTGAACCGGTTTTGGAGCCGGGTGATGGGTCGGGGGTTGGTGGATAGCGAGGAGGATTTTGGGACGCAAGGGGTGCCGCCGACCCATCCGGAGTTGCTGGATTATTTGGCGCTGGACTTTCAGAGAGACTGGGACGTGAAGCGGTTGCTGAAAACGATTGTGATGAGCGGGACTTACAAGCAGAACTCGGATGTTAGTAAGGATCTGCTGGAGAAGGATCCGCAGAATAAGTATTATGCGCGGGGGGCCCGGTTCCGGCTGGATGCCGAGATGGTGCGAGACCAGGCGCTGGCTAGCGCGGGGCTGCTGAGTAAGAAGATGTACGGGCCACCGGTGATGCCTTGGCAGCCGGAAGGGGTCTGGCTCGTGGTTTATAACGGCGATAGCTGGAACACTTCGGCGGGGGAGGACCGGTATCGGCGGGCGCTGTATACGTTTATGCGGCGGACGAGCGCTTACCCTTCGATGATGAATTTCGATGCGCCAAACGGGGAAACGTGTTCGATTCGGCGGATTCGGACGAACACGCCGCTGCAGGCGCTGACGACGATGAATGACCCGACGTTTATGGAGGCGGCTCAGAGGCTGGCAGAGCGGGCACGGAAAGAGGCGGCGGCGGACCCGGTGGGGCGGTTGTTTGAGTTGGCGCTGCTGCGGAAGCCGACAGTCGCCGAGCGGAGGCGGGTGGAGTTACTGCACGCGCAGACGGCGGCGGAGTTGAGCAAGCAGCCTGAGAATGTTAGTAAGTTAGTACGGTACGGCGAGTTTTTGTATCATGAGGACCGGCAGGAGACCTTGATTCCGGACGCGCGGACGACTCCGAGGGAGTGGCGGTTTAAGACGGCTGAGCCGGGCGAAGGATGGATGAAGCCGGGGTTTGACGACCGGAGCTGGGGGGCGGGGCCGGGCTATTTTGGGTACTTTGAGAAGCCAAGCGAGACCACGCCCGTGAAGACGGTTTGGGATACCGATGTGTTGTGGCTGCGATATGAGTTTGAGCTTCCGGCGCGGGTGCCAACGAACTTCAAACTGCCGGTACGGACGAATTCTCAATTCGAGGTTTGGGTGAACGGGGTGGCGGCGTTGAACAACATTTTCGAGCGGAGCGGGCACTATGAGTACCCGATCAACGATGACGGGCAGAAGGCGTTTCGAGCGGGGAAGAACGTGGTGGCGATCCGGGTGGCGCGGAACGGGGTGAAGAGCAACGGGCAGGTTTTTGACCCCGGGTTAGTGGCATCGAAGCCCGTTGCCGTGGGCAAACCGCAGGTGGGCGATGCGGCGAAAGCGGCGTGGGTGGTGGTGGCGAATACGATTTTAAATCTGGATGAGACGGTAACACGGCGATGAACGAACAACTGCAAGCGGCATTGGCGGGGACGCGGCGACACTTTTTGACGGGCTGTGGGATGGGGCTGGCCAACGCCTTTCTAGCCGAGGCGCAAGGAAGGAGGAAACCGGACCACGCGGCGAAGGCGAAGTCGGTAATTTTTCTGCACATGGCGGGGGCGCCGAGCCAGTTGGAGCTGTTCGACTATAAGCCGGAGTTAGTGAAGTACGACGGGAAGCCTTGCCCGGATGAGTTACTAAAGGGCAAGCGCTTTGCGTTTATCAAGGGCGTGCCGCGGATGTTGGGGACGCCCTACAAGTTTAAGCAACATGGGCAGGCGGGCACTTGGCTGAGCGAGCTTTTGCCGCATTTTTCGACGGTGGTGGATGATGTGTCGGTGATCCGGTCAATGAGTACGGACCAGTTCAACCATGCGCCGGCGCAGTTGTTTTTGCACACAGGAAATCCGCGGTTTGGTTTTGCGTCGATGGGGGCGTGGGCGACTTACGGGTTAGGAACGGCGAACGAGGATTTGCCGGGGTTTGTGGTGTTGACGAGTGGAGGGAATAACCCGGACGGGGGGAAGAGTTTGTGGGGGAGTGCATTTTTGCCGAGCGTGCATCAGGGGGTGCATTGTCGGTCGCATGGAGACCCGGTGCTGTATTTGTCCGACCCGGAGGGCATGACGCGGGGCGTTCGGCGAAAGACGTTGGACGCGATGAAGGATTTGAACGCGATGCAGGGCAAGCAAGCGGGGGATCCGGAGACCGAGGCGCGGATGGGGCAATACGAGCTGGCCTATCGGATGCAGATTTCGGTGCCGAAGGTGATGGATATTTCGAAAGAGCCGGCGGCGGTGCATGAGGCGTACGGGACGGAGCCGGGCAAGACCAGTTTGGCAAATAACTGCTTGCTCGCGCGGCGATTGGTGGAAAATGGCGTGCGGTTCGTGCAGATTTTTGATTGGGGATGGGACCACCATGGGACGAGCAAACGGGACGATATTCAGTTCGCTTTGCGGCCGCATATACGGACGGCGGACCAAGCCGTTACCGCGTTGTTAAAGGACTTGAAGCAGCGGGGGTTGCTGGACGAGACGCTGGTCGTTTGGGGGGGCGAGTTTGGACGTACGCCGATGCGGGAGAACCGAGGCGGAACGGAAGGGGCGTTTGTAGGCCGGGATCACCACCCGTACGCATACACGATGTGGATGGCGGGGGGCGGAATCAAGAAAGGCCTGAACTTCGGAGAGACGGATGATATTGGCTATTACGTGGCGAGAGACAAGATGACGCCTCGGGACTTACAGGCGACGGTGCTGCATCAATTGGGGCTGAATCCCCATACGCTGCATTATCCGTACTTGGGCTTGAATCAACGGTTGATTGGGCCGACGGAAGAGGCACGGGTGATGAAGGAGTTACTCGCCTAGAACCGAAGGCTGCGGATCATTTCCTGATACTCGGGTTCAGCCATCCGCCACCGACTGTCGGGGGCGACAAAGACGGCGTTAAAGAGGCCCTGAGGATGCATGACGGTGAGAACGCGGATGATCTCCTTTTCGCCTTGGCGCATGCCGCTTTGACCTTCGAAAGCGGTGAGGAGGGCGGCGGCACCGTTAACCTGAATGCGTTCGGGGTTGCCGGTTTGACGGACGCCGGAATTGCCCTGCACAAGGCCTTTAAGGAGGGCTTGGGTTTCGTTGTCCAGATTCTGACTTTGCGTCTTGATGATGCTGATCAGGACCCCGTGGGCGACATCGTTTTGGCCGTTCGCACCTTTGAGGAGACCGTCGGCGGCGGCGAGCGTGAGGGAGACTTGATCCTGGGCGAGTTGCGATTGCCAATCGTCGGGAAGGGCGATGGCGTACAGTGGGGTGCGCTGGACC
>JANODS010000151.1:0-5655 GCA_031412835.1 Acidobacteriota bacterium
GGTACAACGAACCGGTGATAAAGAGCACGTCACACCGGCGCGGCAGGGCCAGGGCGGCGGATAGATTGGCGGCGGAGCGGGCGTTGGGATGGGGGGCGAGATCGAGGATCGCCTCCGGCCGCAGAGCGCGGGCTTGGTCGGGGGCGGTGCAGATGAGTTCGTCGACGACGGGGAAGAGGATGGAGGTGACCTCTTCAAACGCCTTGTCGCGCATGGTGCCGAAGATCATGCCGATGCGTCGGCCGGCGTGGAAGCGTTGGATGTAGCGAGCGAGCGCTTGGGCCCCGGCGGGGTTGTGGGCACCGTCGAGGATGATCTCGGGAGAGTGGCTGATCCGTTCGAGACGGCCCGGCCAGACGGCCGTGGCCATGCCTGCAAGCGGCACGCCACGGAGTTGGAGGGCCCGAGCGGCGGTACGGGCGTTCTCCCATTGGTGCTCGCCTGCCAGGGGGCAGCGAACTTCGACACCGTCGAAGCGGAGGACGCTGCCATAGGCGTCGGCCGAGACGACGTCCATCGTGACCTCGGCGGAGCGGTGGAGTTCAGCCCCGACGGCCTGGCCGCGGGCATCAATGACGGCGCTGGCTTCGGCGCGCTGCTGGGCGATAACCGCGGGGACGCCCGGCTTCAAGATGCCGGCCTTCTCCCCGGCGATGGCGGCGAGACTCTTGCCGAGCCAAGCCTCGTGGTCGAAGTCGACCGGGGTGATGACGCAGAGTTCGGGGCGGACGAGATTCGTGGCGTCGAGCCTGCCGCCTAGGCCGACTTCGACGACGGCGCATTCGACCCGGCGCTCGGCGAAGATGAAGAAGGCCATTAGAGTGACGGTCTCGAAGTAAGAGGGGTGCGCTTCGAGCTTCCCTTCATCAATGAGCCGCTCCGAGACCGCATGGACGGCGGCGAAGGCGGCGGCGAACTCGGCGCTGCTGACGGGCACGCCATCGACCTGGATCCGCTCCGTGGGCTGGACGAGGTGGGGCGAGGTGTAGAGGCCGGTCTTGACGCCGGTAGCGCGGATGGCGGCCTCAATGAGGGCACACGTGGAGCCTTTGCCGTTGGTGCCGGCGACGTGGATGACCGGCGGTTGAGAGGCGGGGAGGCCCATGGCGTCCCAGACGATCCCGACCTGCTCCAAGCTGAGCTTGGCTGACTTCATCTCGTTGCCGAGCGAGTACAGATACGCAACGCTTTCGGGGTAGTTCAGCACCGGGACTTACCCGCGAGAGGTCGCGCAGTTCATGTCCTTAATGCTGGGCACACGACCGCCCTTGTTGAGTTCCCGCATGCCGATGTTGGTCTGGTAGTAGATGCGGGAGGTCCACATCTTGGCAAGGCGGAAGAACCGCTGGCCGGGGCCTGTGCCTTGGGTATCGAGGGTTTTGAGAATCGCTACTTGCTGGGGTTCGGTGAGCTTGGCGAAGGGGGCACTGTGCTGCTTGATGGAGTAGCCGTCGAGCCAACGGAGACCTTCGAGGAACGCGTCGCGCTGGCCGACGGGCCCGGCGGCGAGCAAGCGGTCGAGCCAGCGGTTGACGAGGGCGGCCTTGGCGCCGGGGGTGTCCGTCGCGGGGATGATGAGTTCGCTGAGGACGACTACGGTGTCGTTGGTGTGGGCGTCAAACAGTTCGGGCTTCCACTCGGGGGTGGTGGAGATCTGCGCCAGGACCGCTGGCCCAGCCACCGGTAGCGCGCTACCAACCTGCAACAATGCACGGCGATTCATGACCCCAGTATATAGCGACTCTCCTGACAGGATGGTGTCAGGAGGGGCTCCGCATACTGGACGCATGAAACTTACCCATCGAGATATCGGGATCATTACCCCGGATCTGAACGCTTCGCGCGACTTCTATGTGAATTACCTGGGCTTCACGGCCGTCTACTCTTCGGACTGGTACATTCACTTGAAAAATGAGGAGATTGAGTTGGGATTGATGGCGCCGGGCCAGGCGAACCAGCCGGGCTTTTTGCAGGCGCCCTATGAGGGGAAGGGGCTGTGGCTGAGCTTCAACGTGGCTGACGTGGATGCGGAGTACGAGCGTCTGTTGGGGGCGGGAGCGCCGGTGGAGGGGCCGCCGCAGGATCGGCCTTGGGGCGAGCGGCAGTTCGTGCTGCGGGATCCGAACGGCTTCGTCGTCAACCTGGCGAAATCGATTCCGCCGGACCCTTCGTTCTACGCTTAGGTCATGCGGCGCGCGGACCGGTTGTTTCAGATCGTGTTGTGCCTCCGCCGTCGGCGGGCCGTTACGGCCGACCAGATGGCGGAGGAGTTGGAGGTATCGCCGCGGACCATCTACCGGGACATCCGGGATCTGATGGCGAGCGGCGTGCCGATTGACGGCGAGGCGGGGGTCGGCTACCGGATGCGGGCGGGCTTCGATCTGCCGCCGTTGATGTTCAACGCCGATGAGTTGCAGGCGCTGCGGCTGGGGGCGCAGATTGTGCGGGGGTGGGCGGACGCGGACTTGGCGCGGGCGGCGCGAACGGCGCTAGAACGGATCGAGGCGGTGCTGCCGGATCGATTGCGGACGGTGAGCGGGCCGGAGCCGTTCTATGTGCCGGACTTCTTCATTCGAGGGGAGACGAAGAACTTCCTGGCCGAGCTGCGGCGGGCGATTCAGGCCAAGCAGCAAATTCGAATCGGCTATGTGCGGGCCGACGGCGAGACCTCGGAGCGACAGGTAGAACCGGTGGGCCTTTTCTTCTGGGGCAATCGGTGGACGCTGGGCGCTTGGTGCAACCTGCGCCAGGCGTTCCGGTCGTTCCGCTTGGACCGGATCGAGAGCCTGGCGGTGTTGCCCGAGCTTCGGGTGGCCCACGATGCGGATGAGTACATCGAGGCGATGAATCAGGAAGAATAGAGCGCATGGACCGTCGCCTCTTTCTCGCATTGCCCGTTGCCGCGTTGGCGCAGCGCCGGAGCGTCTTCATCCCGAGCCCCGGGAAGGGGACGGCGATCATGGCCTATGCCTTCTACACGAAGCGGAGCGGGGGCGAGATGAACTCGATCGAGCAGCGGTGGAGCCGGTCAGACACCATCGACATGGCCTATCGTCGGCGGTCGACCGACTACGGTGTGACGTGGTCGGCCCCGGAGACCATCGTGACCGGGGAGAAGCGGCCGGAGGGGATGTACCGGAAGCATCTGCGTTGTGGCTACGTTGACCCGCCGACGGGGCGGTACCTCGAGTTCTTCATGGAAGGGGTGTTGCCAACCGATGACCCGCTCGAAGGGATGCGGCGGTGGCAACTGTTCTACACCTACGCGGGGAACACGCATCAGGTGATTCATGAAGGCGCGGCGTTCAACGCGGCGCACCCCTTGCCCGGGGTCAGAGCAGGGAAGAATTCGGTGATGATGGGGGACCAAAGTTGCGTGCCGCTGACGCTCCAGGACGGGACGATCTGCGTGCCGGTGGAGATCACTCCGCTGGGCGCGAATGGCGAGTACTTCAACCCAGGGAAGGGCTACACGTGGCACGAGACGGCCGTTTTGCTGGGGAAATGGGACGGCGACCGTCTGCGCTGGCAGATGTCGAATGTGATCCGGCTGAGCCCGGAGCAATCGACGCGGGGGATCATGGAGGCGACGATGGCGCGGTTGACCGACGGGCGATTGCTGCTCGTATGTCGGGCCTCGAACGATAAGACGCCGGAGCGGCCGAGCCATCGCTGGGCCAGCTTTTCGAGTGATGGGGCGCGGACGTGGTCAGCGCCGGTGCCGTGGACGTATGAGGGCGGCGAGAGCTTCTTCTCTCCGAGTTCCTGCTCTCAACTGCTGACCCATTCGAACGGCCGGATCTATTGGCTGGGGAACATCACCCCGACCAACCCGCGAGGCAATCGGCCGCGGTTTCCGTTCGTGATCGGCGAGGTGGATCGGCATACGGGGCTGCTGCGGAAGGCGACAGTAAGGACGGTGGATACGCTGCAGGCGGGCGAGAATGAGATCCTGAGCCTATCGAACTTCTATGCGTACGAGCATCGGAAGACCCGGGAGATTGTGGTGCACATGACCCGTCTTTTCGCGTATGCGGACGGTTGGGAGGGGGATGCGATGCGTTACGCTGTGGGGGTATGACCCGTCGCCAATTGATTGCCGCCAGTATGCAAGTGCCTGTCGTGATGGCTCCGCCGAAGAAGGCCAAGATCACTAGCTCCGTGATGCTCTGGTGCTTGAAGGGGACGATGGAGGAGCGGTTGGAGATTGCGGCCCGGGCGGGCTTGCAGAGTGTCGAGTTGGTGGGCGAGCACCTGACTATGGACGTGGAGGCGTTTCAGAAGCGGGCGCGGAGCTTGGGGCTGGGGATCGACACCATCTCAACGACGCCGAACTGGAAGGGGCAGAAGTTGAACATGGTAGAGGCTTCGAAGCGCCCGGCTCTGTTGGCCGAGGTGGAATCGAACCTGAAGTACGCCCAGCGCATGGGCGTGCCGCTGGCGCTCTTAATGTCTGGCGACGCGGTGGCGGGGAAGACGTTCGAGGAGCAGTTCGCGGAGATGGTGGAGGGGGCGAAGCGGTGTGGGGACCTGGCGGCGAAGTACGGGGTGACGTTGATCGTGGAGCCGTTGAATACGAAGGTGAACCATCAGGGCTACTTTCTATCCAATTGCGTGGACGGCCTGCGATTGATGACGGCGGTGGACCACGACCATGTGCGGCTGCTGTTTGACCTGTATCACGAGCAGGTGGAGCGGGGGGACGTGATTCGGACGGCGCTGGCCGCAATGCCTTATGTGAAGGTGTTCCACGTGGCTGATAATCCCGGACGGCATGAGCCGGGGACGGGGGAGATGAGCTACGCGAACATCTACAAGGCGATCAGCAAGGCGGGGTATGAGGGGTACATGACGATGGAGTATCTGCCGGTGAAGGAGCCGGTGGCGAGCTTGAAGCAGGCGGTGACGGAGATGCGGGCGGCGCTTTAGCCCTCGCCGCCGCGGCCGGCGAGGATGAGGGAGACGGGCACGACGCCCATCTTGCGCATCAGGACCCAGTCGTGCTCGCCCTGCTTCTCCATGGTTCCTTCCTTGTAGAACTTCGGATCCTCCTTCCACAGGCTGAAGACGGCGGGATGGGGGGTTCCGGAGGCCTTGCGGCTGAGCGTGAGGAGCGCTTCGAAGTTCGGTGTCGCGTTGCCGTCGGTGTCGCCGGCGGCGGGGACAAGGAGGAGGAAATCGCGCTGAGGGGCGGCTCCCTGGTGGGTTCCATTTTCCGGGAAGTAGCTGTAGCGCATGGTGTAGACGCCGGGGGCGATGCCTTGGCCGCGCCGGTCTTCATGCTTCTGTGCGAAGCGGATGACGGCGAGCAGGGCACCGTGGGGGACGTTCGGCATCGTGAGATTGGCTTCCGAGGTGGCGGGGCCGGAGGGGACTTCGGTGCGATACCAGACTTCGGCGAGGAGCTGGCCGTCCTTCATCACCTGGGTTCCTTCTTTGTTCAGCAAGGCGCTGACGCTGGCCGGAAGGTCGGCGGGCGGGGTGCTGCCGGCCGCGGACTTGTACTCTTCAGCAAGCAGAGCGGAGGCGGCGGTGAAGAGGAGAGTGACTAGGGTTCGCATGGTTTTCAATTAGGAGATGTTCAGATGAGGGGGTTCGTTGCGCGTTTCGGTACAATTTCCTTGCGGCTTGCATGCAGACCATACTCGTAATCGA
>JANODS010000152.1:0-5066 GCA_031412835.1 Acidobacteriota bacterium
GACGCGGACGCGATTGTCGATCAGCTCGAAGATATCCGGGGCGACGGGGAGGAGGGGGAGGGCTTCGGCCATGCGGTCTTCGGTTTGCTGGAGGCGGCGGAGGTCGAGCTTGATGATGTTCGTGAGGAGGACGTGATCGACTTGGGCGTCGTGGGGGAGGGAGGCGAAGGGGAGGGCGGCGAGGGTTTTGAGCCAGGAGTTGTTGAAGGTGCGAAAGGCTTTGATGCGCTGGGGGGCTTCGTCGACTTTGTAGTAGCGGGCGAGGGCGGTGCGGTCGGTCTGGTAGCGTTCGATGTGGGAGCGGAGGCCGATGGAGGTATCGAGGGAATCGGGGGCGGCGTAGACGATTTCTTTGGCGCGGGAGACGTGGGGGGGAGTCTGGGCGGTGAGGGCCACGGCCATTCCCAATCCGATCAAGTAACGAATCATAGTGGCCTCTATTTTAATGGAGGAAGCGGCAGGTGGGGTCCGGCGACCGTATTTGGTCAATCTTGGAAGTTGCCCGGGCAGCGCGGATGGAGCAGACACTATTTGGCAGCGGCATAGGAGGTTATGGGGCCATAGGGCAAGTGGCGGTCCACGTGCAGATGGTTATTGGGTTGTATTGAGGGGGAAACTTTCATGATGCCGTTAGACCTGCTCCGCGTTTGCGCCACCTTGTTGGTGGCTCTAGCGTGCGGCCTCGCTTTCGCCCATGTGCTGGAGGCGCCGGCGAAAATGGCCTATCCGGCACCGTTCTACATACATCTGCAAAACTCCTTGTATGTACAATGGGGACCGCCGCAGATTGGAGGCTTTCTTGAACCCTTGGCGATCGGAGCGACCGGGCTGTTGGCGTTCTTACTCTGGCAGCAAAAGCTTTCGTTTCAGTTTCCACTGGCGGGCTTTGTCGCTCTCGTCGTAGCCTTTCCTTTGGTATTCTTTTTGCTGGTTGCGCCGGCGAATGCCGCATTTCGGGCGGCCACCGTTTCCGCCATTCCGGCTAACTGGGCCGAGTTGCGCAACAACTGGGAACTGGGCCATGCCCTGCGCTTTGGGCTCCAGTTTGTCGCGTTGGCTTCGCTGGTGCTCTCGCTCGTATTCGATGCTGGTAAGTCGGGAGCACAATCTGGAGTCATAGCGGGTAAGCTGGGATCGCCATAATCTTGAGTGAAGCCGGAGATGGAACCAATCGCGAGCACTCCATGAACAACTTTCCTGATGAGATCGACGTCGCCGGAGAAGGGTCTTTTCCCGCCTCTGACGCTCCCCCGTGGACTCTCGGGGTGGAGAGGCCGAACGGCAGGTTGGAGCGGGACTCCATGGGCGAAGTACGCGTGCCGGCCGATGCACTTTATGGCGCGCAGACCCAGAGGGCGGTCGAGAATTTCCGCATCAGCGACTACCGTTTCCAGCGCAATTTCATTCAGGTGATCGGGCTGATTAAGGCATGCGCGGCGAGAGCGAATGGAGAACTTGGAGTGCTGCCGGCGGATTTGTCGGCTACCATCGCCGAGGTAGCAGACCGGATCGCGAATGGGATGTACTTTGAACAGTTCGTCGTGGATGTGTTTCAGACGGGGAGCGGCACCTCCACCAACATGAACGCCAACGAGGTCATCGCCCGACTATCAACGGCCCACCCAAACGACGACGTGAATTGCAGCCAATCCAGTAACGATGTAATTCCTTCGGCTATCCACATTGCCGCCGCGCTGGCGATGCGGGATGAGTTACTGCCCAGTATGGAGTTTCTGCGAGAGCGGCTGGAAGAGAAGACTCTGGAATTCTGGGATGTTTTCAAAATTGGACGAACGCATTTACAGGATGCGACTCCGATGAGGTTGGGGGAAGAGTTCAGCGGCTACGGGCATCAGGTGAAGGCGAGCGCTGAACGGCTTTTGTTGGCGATGGAGGGGCTGTTAGAACTTCCGCTGGGTGGGACGGCGATCGGTACAGGAGTCAACGCGCCCGCGGGCTTTGCGGCTCGCACGATTGCTTTAATCGCGGAGCGGACGGGCCTGCGCTTCCGAGAAGCTCGCAATCATTTCGAAGCGCAGGCGGCCAAGGACGCCGTACTGTTCCTGAGCGGAGCTTTGAAGACGTATGCGGTTGCGCTGACCAAGATTGCAAATGATATCCGCTGGTTGGGATCTGGTCCTCGGGGCGGCCTTGGCGAGATCCGTGTGGCAGCATTGCAGCCCGGTTCCAGCATCATGCCAGGAAAGGTGAACCCGGTGGTTCCGGAGAGCGTGCTGATGGTTTGTGCTCAGATCATCGGGCATGACGCCGCGATGACTTGGGCGTGCGCGGCGGGGAACTTCGAGCTCAATGCGATGATGCCGCTGATCGCATTTAATCTGCTGGATTCGATCGCACTGTTGGCCACTAGTTCCCGCAACTTCGGGACCCTGTGCATTGCGCAACTATCGGCGAACGGGGAAGAGGCGGCGGCACGGATCGAACGATCTTTGGCAATGGCCACATTTCTGGTGCCTGCGATCGGTTACGACCGGGCTGCCGTGATTGCGAAAGAAGCCTATGTGTCAGGGAGGAACGTCCGCGAAGTCGCCATTGAGAAGAGCGGGCTTTCGGCGACGAAGATTGCGGAACTGTTCGAGCTCGGGGGGTGAGTTTTGCACAGCCGCTTGAGCATCGGAGGGTGACTGGCGGCGGGCCGCGTTTGGTTAGAACTCGCGGCGGGGCAGGGTTTCGAGAGCGGGCAGCTTCTTGTTTTCGAGTTCTTTGCCGATTTCGGTGGAGCGTTCGTTCAAGAAGGCCTTGGCTTTCGCGGCGTAATCTTTGGGGTCGGTGACGCGGACTCCGTAGATGGCCATGTAGGCGTTCTTTGGGCCGAGGGCGGCTTTGACGAAGTTAAGTTCGAAGCGCTTCTGGGCGGGTTGGTCGAAGGCTACGACCATGTAGTTGTAGGGTGTCCCGGTGGCATCGCCCATGGTTTTGGCGAGGAGGACCTTGCCTCCGTTCGCCTTGTAGGCATCGAGAATTCCCTGGGCTAGGCGGTCGAGATCGGGGCGGGTACGGGCGTCGGGCCGGTCGACGATGGTGAAGAGAGTGGTCCAGTTGGCGACGGTTTCGTTGGGGGCGGCGAACTCCCACATGGCGCTCGCTTTTTGGTTGTAAGAGGCGAGGCGGTACGGGCGGCCGAAGAGCGTGACGGGCTCGACGGTGGAGGCAGCCGTGAGGAAGAGAGAGCCGAGGAGGGCGCAGACGGGAAGGGCTTGAGAAGTGTTCATACTCGGAAGGGCGTAAAGTTCGCGGGAAAGTGCTCATGGCTATTCCGAACGAATTGCACGAACGAGGTCCATCCGGGTGATGCGGAGGGCGGGAACCAGGCTCGCGACGGTGGCGGCGAGACCGAGGAGAGCGGAGGCGACGAGGAAGGTGGCGGGGTCAGCAGGTTTGACGTCGAAGACGAGGGCGGCAACCAGTTTCGAGAGGGCCAGCGCGCCGGCGACTCCCAGCGCGAGACCGACCAGGGTGACCAGGAGGCCTTGCCGGAGGACCATGGCGACCATGGCAGCGCCAGTTGCGCCGAGGGCCATGCGGATGCCGATTTCGTTCGTCCGTTGGGCGACCGTGTAGGCCATGACGCCGTAGATGCCGACGGCGGCGAGCAAGAGGGCTACGGCGGCAAATCCGCCCAGAAAGAACATCATGGACTGGTCCTTCGCCAAGGCCGATTCGCGCAGACTGGCGAGCGGTTGGAAGCCGGAGAACGGCTGCATGGGATTGATCGCTTTCAATTGGGCTTCGAGGTCCTCGCCGGGTATGCTCGCCTTCGTTCGAACCAACCAAGCGGCGGGGAAGAAGGAGACGGCGACCTTTAAGAGCTCGTCGGGGGCTTGCTCTAGCGGAACGTAGACGGTGGGCTGACCGGCGATGCGGAAGTTCTCGGATTTCACGTCGCCGACGACGCCGATGATGACGCGGGGACGGTCGGGTTCGGGCGTACCGCGCCTGATGTGAATGGGCTGACCGATGGGGTCCTGATCTTTGAAGTAGCGCCGGGCGAACTCTCGACTGATGATGGCGACGCCGGCGGTGGCGGCTCCATCGGTTTCGGCAAATGAACGCCCGTTGAGGAGGGGTATGCGAAGCGTTTCGAAGTAGGAGGGCGAAACGAAGCGCCAGTCGGTGAGTTTGGGTTCTTCGGCTTTCTCGGTGGTGGGGAGCCAGGCGACGAGATTGAGGCCCCGCTCCATGGGTAGATTGTTGGCGATGGCGGCGGATTCGACCATCGGGTTTTCGCGGAGACGTTCGAGGCCGCGGCGAAACAGGGCGGCAGCTTTCGCGGTCGTGTCGTAGGTTTTCCCTTGCAGGGGCATTTTTCCGACGAGGACGTTGATGGGGTCGACGCCGGGTTCGGCGCGAAGGAGGTTGACGAGGGTGCGGACGAAGAGGCCGGCGCCGATCAACAGCATGAGACTCATGGCGACTTCGCCCGCGACGAGGGCCCACCGGAGCCAGCCGGTGCTTCGGCGGGCGGTGCTGCTGGTGGCGGTTTCTTTGAGCGCTGTGTTAGCGTCCTGCCGGGTGGCGACGAGGGCGGGATAGAGGCCAAAGAGCAGGGCGGTGAAGAAGGCGAGGAGCGTCGCGAACCCGACGACCACGGAGTCGATGGAGACCGGGGTGAGGGTGGCGATGGGCAGCGGATTCAGCCGCACGAGAAGCGGGAGACTGGCGTAGGCGAGGGCTAGCCCGAGGGCCGAGCCGAGCAGCGAGATGAGCAGGCTTTCGGCGAGCAGTTGGCGGACCAGTCGGCCGCGCCCGGCACCCATGCTGACGCGAATGGCGATCTCTCGGACGCGGGCAGTGGCGCGCGATAGGAGTAGGTTGGCGATGTTGCCGCAGGCGACCAGGAGCATGAGCCCGACGGCGGCGGAGAGGATCCAGACGGGCGTGGCGGATTGGCGAACGGTACTGCCGAAGGGTGCGGCGCGAACGGTGGCTTCGGGATGGAACTCTCGATTCGGCCCAACGGGGAAGTCACGTTTATAAGCCTGCATGAGATTGTGGAGTTCGGACGAACTTTGTTCGAGCGTGACGCCGGGGCGGAGAAGACCGGC
>JANODS010000153.1:0-2185 GCA_031412835.1 Acidobacteriota bacterium
CTTTTACTGCATGCCCGAAGTTGGCGTGAAGTTCATGCCGCGACAAGAAATCCTGTCGTTTGAAGAAATCGCCCGCGTCGCCCGCGTCGCCGTTTCGATGGGCGTCCGCAAGCTTCGCCTCACCGGCGGCGAACCCCTGCTGCGCAAGGATCTACCAGTCCTGATCGAAAAACTCACGGCCATCCCCGGCGTCGAAGATATCGCTCTAACCACCAACGCCGTCCTTCTCGCCGACCAAGCCGCCGACCTCTACAAGGCCGGCCTCCGCCGCTTGAACGTTCACCTCGACACACTCGACCGCGACCGCTTCTTTCAAATCACCCGCCGCGACGACCTCGACAAGGTCATGGTCGGCATCGATACCGCGCTCGCCCTCGGCTTTGGACCCATCAAGATCAACGCGGTGGCCGTCAAGAATCTCGTCGAACCCGATATCGTCCCGCTCGCCCGTTTCGGCCGCGAACGCGGGATCGAAATCCGCTACATCGAGTTTATGCCCCTCGATTCTCAAGGCATTTGGGACAAAGCCAAAGTCCTGCTTCAGGACGACATGCTTCGCCTGCTGGCCGCCGAGATCGGCCCCCTCGAAGAGATTCCAGACCGCGACCCCCGCGCCCCCGCCAGCGAATACCGCTTCTCCGACGGCGTCGGCCGCGTCGGGTTCATCAGCTCGGTTAGCCACCCGTTCTGCCTGAACTGTAATCGCATCCGCCTCACCTCCGACGGCAAGCTCCGCTACTGCCTCTTCGCCATCGAAGAAACCGACGTCAAAGGCCTCCTCCGCGGCGACGCCTCCGACGACGAAATCCGGGCCACCATCCGGGAGACGGTCTCCCGGAAGTGGATCGGCCACGAGATCAACTCACAAAAATTTGTGGCGCCCCCGCGGCCGATGTATTCGATCGGCGGCTAGTTTACTTCAGCCCCATGATCCGGCGATTCCGCTTCACGTCCGTCGCCCCGCCCGCAAAGTCGTCAAACGCCCTCTTCGGCACATCGATCAAGTGCGAGGCGATAAACGGCGCGCCTTCCGCCGCTCCCTGCACGCTGTCCTTGAAGCAGCATTCCCATTCCAAAACGGCCCAACTCGCGTACCCCGCCGCCGTCATCCGAGAGAACACCTGCTTGAAATCCACTTGCCCATCGCCCAAGCTCCGGAACCGGCCCGGCCGCTCCTTCCAACCCAGGTAACCGCCATAAACGCCCGCCTTGGCCGTGGGACGGAACTCGGCGTCCTTCACATGGAATGCCTTAATCCGGCTCGCATAAACGTCAATGAAACCGACGTAGTCCATGCACTGCAGTACGAAGTGGGACGGGTCGTAATTGATGTTAACCCGGGCATGGTTGCCGGTCGCTTCTAGAAATCGCTCAAACGTCGCGCCGTCGAAAACGTCTTCGCCCGGATGCAGCTCATACGCGAAATCAACCCCATGCTGATCGGCCAAATCCAGGATCGGCTTCCACCGCTTCGCCAACTCTTTGAAGCCCTCTTCGACGAGCCCATCGGGCCGCTGCGGCCACGGATACAGCGTCGGCCAAAGCAGCGCGCCCGTAAACGACGGCGACACTTTCAGCCCCAAATTCGCCGAAGCTTTAATCACCAACTTCAACTGCTTTATCGCCCACTCGCTGCGGGCTTTCGGATTGCCGCGCACCTCGGGTGCCGCGAAGCCGTCGAACAACTCGTCGTAAGCCGGATGGCTCGCCACCAGTTGCCCCTGCAAATGCGAAGCAAGTTCGGTGATCTCCAGGCCATTCGTCTGGCCCTTCAAGTCGTCGCAGTAAGTCTTCGACTCCGCGGCCTTCTTCAGGTTCATGATGCGGCTATCCCAGGAAGGAAGCTGCACCCCGACATAGCCGAGCGACTTCGCCCACGCGGTAATCGCGGGAAGCGAGTTGTACGGCGCCTCATCGGACATAAATTGTGCGAGAAATAGGGCGGGCCCTTTGATCTGTGGCATACCCTGACAGCGTACGCCAAATCGCCGCGTCCTGCACAAAGCCTGCCAAACGACCATGTCCGAAAACGGCTAGTCAGTTCACCCGGAATCCCTTATCGTGAGGGAGGTGCCTCTTGATCCACTCCTTTGCCAACAAGTCCGTCGCGCCCGCGACGCCCGCTTCGACGGCAAGATCTTCATCGCCGTCACATCCACCGGCATCTACTGCCGCCCCGTCTGCC
>JANODS010000154.1:0-1793 GCA_031412835.1 Acidobacteriota bacterium
ACGCCTACTCCACCGCTCAAGCCACTTACGCCCTCCGCGCCGCCCGCTTCTGGCAGTCCTACCATGACAAGTTCCAACTCGGCATCCAATGGCTCCTCGCCCACCAAGCCCCCGACGGCTCTTGGCACGTCAAAAGCCGAATCCACACCCCTGCTCCCATCAGCCCGCCCTACTTCGAATCCGGCTTCCCCTACGGCCACGATCAGTTCATCTCCATCGCCGCCACCGCCTGGGCCGTCCGCGCCCTCGCTGAGGCTCTCCCCGAAATTCAGAATCCGCCCGTCCCCCTGCCCCTGCCCGCCTTTGATGCCACCCAACTTTCCTGGGCTCAAACCGCCCTCTTCGGTACCCTCTCCGACCTCAAAAAAATCGACCCCAATTCCACCACTCCCGGCGGTACCACCGCCCTCATGATCGCCGCCAACGACCTCGCCAAAATCAAAATCCTCCTGAAGCGCGGAGCCAACCCCAAAGCCACCACCAAAACCGGCTACGACGCCCTCATGTTCGCCGCCCTCTTTTATGGCAACTCGAAATCCGTCAATCTCCTCCTCCAATCCGGCATCCCCGCTGCCTCCTCCCGCCAAGCCCGGTTTGGTGCCTCCTCCCTCGCTCACGCCGTCATGTCGAACGATCCCGCCATGGTGCGGTTACTGCTCGCCAAGGGAGCAAACCCCCAGCAAATGATGGGCCTCCTCGGCAGCCCCCAGCCCAACCCTATGATCAATCTCGCCCTCGGCTTCAATAACGTCCTCATCATTCGTCACCTCGCCAAAGCCGGCACCCTCATTGATGAACCGGACTGGGACGGAATGACTGCCCTTTCCTGGGCCGCCGTCAGTCTCCACGCCGAATCCGTCAAGGTGCTTCTCGACCTCGGTGCCAACCCCAAGCACAAAGATAAATTCGGCCTCACGCCGCCCGACCACGTGAAAACCGTAGCCGACGCCCCCGCCGCCGAAGTCATCCGCCTGCTCCCATAACGAACCCTCCGCGTCTACAAAGTGCTCCTCGCCGCTCTCGCCCTCTTCACCCTCGCCTACGCCGCCCTCTGGACCCGCGCCCTCCAGTCAATCCCCCACAAACGCCCCACCCTCCCCGCCCTCCTCACCGGCTTCGTCACCAACTTCTTCGATACCCTCGGCATCGGCTCCTTCGCCACCTCCACCTCCATCTTCAAGTTCACCCGCATGGTCCCCGACCAACTCATCCCCGGCACCCTCAACGCCGGGCACACCCTCCCCACCATCTTCCAAGCCTTCATCTATATCGCCGTCATCCAAGTCGATCCCACCACCCTCCTTCTCATGATCGCCGGTGCCGTCCTCGGCTCCTGGTTCGGTGCCGGCTGGGTCGCCCGCCTCCCCAAACGAGCCGTCCAACTCGGCGTCGGCGGAGCCCTCCTGTTCGCCGCCGTCGCCCTCCTCCTTCGCCAGTTCGACCTCTTCCCCGCTGGCGGCGAAGCCCTCGGCCTCACGGGCACCAAACTCCTCACCGCCGTCGTTCTCAACTGCTTCTTCGCCGCCATCAGCACCTTCGGCATCGGCTTCTACGCCCCCTGCATGACCCTCGTCGGCCTCCTCGGCATGAATCCCACCGCCGCCTTTCCCATCATGATGGGCTCGTCCGCGTTCCTCATGCCCGTCGCCAGCGCCCGCTTCGTCCTCAGCCAAAAATACTCCCCCGGCGTCGCCCTCGGCCTCACCCTCGGCGGACTCCTCGGCGTCCCCCTCGCCGCCTTCGTCGTCAAATCCCTCCCCCTCACCGCCCTCCGCTGGCTCGTCATCGTCGTC
>JANODS010000155.1:0-1366 GCA_031412835.1 Acidobacteriota bacterium
GCCGGTTCTCTGATTCTCATGATCGGCCCCGTCGGCTCGCAAGCCGGCGAAATCCTCGGTAAAGCCACGCATTTTGCCGCCGAACTGGGCCTGCCCATCCGCGGCGACGGCATCAACGAACGGTCGCTCCAACTGCCGAACGGCTCCCGGCTCATCGCTCGGCCCGCGGTGCCCCAGTCGCTCCGCGGTTACTCGCAAGCCCGCCTCATCATCGTCGATGAAGCCGCCTATGTCCCCGAGGCGACTTACCGCGCCATGTCGCCCATCCTGGCTACCGGCGACGGTGCCCTCTGGGTCATCTCAACCCCCAATGGACCCCTCGGCCGCTTCGCCGAACTCTGGCATGATCTTACGAACGGCTGGACCCGTTTCTCCATCCCGGCCGAAGAGTGCCCCCGGCTCAGCCCGGCGTTTCTTGCCGCCGAACGCCGTCTCTACGGAGACATCTACTGCGCCCAGGAGTACGGTTGCCAATTCATCGCCGCCGGCTTGCAGTTACTCACCCGGAGCCAAATCACGGCGGCAATCATAGCCAAACCGGCCGATGTGCCCTTCCAACTGCGCGAGAAAACGCGCATCTATCTCGGGCTCGACCTCGGCAAGCGGCAGGATCACACCGCCATCGTGGCTCTCGAACTCCGCTGGCGATACGGCGATAAGGACAACGTCACCCAAGGGATCGCGCAACATCCCGCGCTCTTACTCAGTTACTCGACCCGGTTACCGCTCGATACCGAGACCACGCGGATTCCGCAGTTAGTCCGGGACACCTTGCAAAGGTACTCCCCGGCCTGCGGCGAACCGCCCCGCATCGACAAGCTGTTAGTCGATGCCACCGGCATCGGTCATACTATTGTCGAATTGATCCGCAAGAATCAGCCCAAAGCGCACGTCCAACCGGTAACACTTACGAATGGGCACGTCGAAAGACAACTCAAGGATAGCTATCTCAGCTTGCCTCGGCCAGACCTCATCAACCGGCTCAAGATGGTCTTCGAAATCGGTAATATCCAGTTACTCGATTCCGCCCCCGGCTTCGTTGACATCGAACGCGAGTTAGTCCAGTTCAAGCCCTCGGGCGATCAGCAGGAACACGACGACCTCGTCATGGCCCTTGCCATGGCCGTCTGGCAGGCCGCCAAGGACTACCCCGCTCTGCTCCGCGCCGCCGTATAGCCGTGATCCAATAGAGACGTGCTAACCAGACGCGCCCTTCTCACTACCCCCCTCTTGGCCCTCCCCCTCAAAGCCGCCCCGGCCGCCCCCGTCGCCATCCAACGCTCCCGCACCTACGGCCCCGGCCTCGAAAACGTCATGCGCCGCCTCTTCGATGGCATCGGCGGCCTCGAAAAGCTCGTCAAGAACA
>JANODS010000156.1:0-1723 GCA_031412835.1 Acidobacteriota bacterium
GGGGAAAGCGGTACCGGAAAAGAGCTCGTCGCTCGCGCGCTTCACGCTAACAGCAAACGCAGCGATGGGCCCTTTCTGGCCCTCAATTGTGCCGCTATGCCCGAAGCCCTCATCGAAAGCGAGATTTTCGGCCACGAAAAAGGCTCGTTTACCGGTGCCGTGGAACGCCGGGCAGGGGCCTTGGAGTTGGCCCAGGGCGGCACGCTCTTCCTGGACGAACTCGGCGAAATGCCCGTGGGCATGCAGGCAAAACTGCTACGGGTGCTCGAAGACCTCAAGTTCCGGCGGCTCGGCGGAAGACAGGAGTTCATCGCTGACGTACGCGTTGTCGCCGCAACGAATCGGGATCCCCTCCAGGCGATCGCCGAAGGCAGGCTCCGCGAAGATCTGTACTATAGGCTCAATGTGTTCTCCTTGTCCCTGCCGCCCTTGCGCGATCGCAAGGAAGATATTCCCGCCATTGTCGAATCAATGATCTACCTGCTCAATAAGAAGCACGGCACACGGGTGACCGGTGCTTCGCCGGAGTTCCTGGAATATCTCGACGGGCAGGAGTGGAAAGGAAACGTGCGCGAATTGCGCAACGTGGTCGAAAGGGCTGTCATTCTAGCCGCCGAGGGCCTTCTTGGCATGACCCATGTCTCCGCCCGTAGTCCTAGTCTGCCCGTGCCCATGCTGGCCGAGCCGCCGCCGCCTCAACCCCCGCCCGCTTTGACCGCCCCGGCATCAGTCCCCGCCCCGAACTCGTTAACCATCCCTGTCGGGTGCACAATTGAAGCGGCGGAACGGCAACTGATCGAAGCCACCTTACAGTTCACCAACAACACTAAAACCCAGGCCGCGACCATTCTCGGAATTAGCGCCAAAACCTTGCACGTGAAGCTGCGCCAGTATCGCGAAGAACAGGGCGGAAACCTGGACGACCAATTCGATGAATGAACCGACCTCCGGGCTCACTGGCCCCGCACTCGCACATCTGGTGCATGACGCCCGCTCCCAGCTTCGCGGCGTCATCGTTACAGCCCAACTCCTGCAACGTCGCGAACATAGCTCCGCCGAACTCCAGGAAGCGCTTCGTAAGATCGTCGCCTCGGGCAAGCACCTCGACAACCTCCTCACCTACTCCGCCCACTTCGGAACCCTCGCGGACGCTCCGCGCACGCTGCTCCGCCCTATTGCCCTCTCCGCCTTGCTCCACGGCCTCTCGATCGAACAACGGCCGCTGATTGAAAGCGCCGGTGGCGAACTTGATCTCGGCGACCCGCCATCAGGTAAAGTCGCCGCCGGCCTGCAGTGGATTCTTCGGGAACTGGTCGCCAACTCCCTACGCTTTCGCGGCTCAGGGCCGCTACAGGTTCGCATCGAACTCACCGCCGCTGCCAATCGGCTCACTGTGCTGGTCTCCGACAACGGAATCGGCATTCCAAGCGAGTTCGCCGACCAAGTATTCCAGCCGTATCGGCGCCTGCACAACCAAGCTGCCTATCCCGGATTCGGTCTCGGTCTGGCAACGGCCCGGCGCATCGCAGAGGTTTGCGATGGATCCATCGAGATCCGGCCCGTCAGTGGGGGTACGACGATACAAGTCCAATGGCCCATCGCCGACTGAGTCAATCTTATGGTCGATGCGGCAGACGTACCCACATAAGCCAGAAATTTGCCATCGCGCGGATCTTCTGAATGAACTCATCCATGTCCATCGGCTTCGTGAGATAACAGTTGG
>JANODS010000157.1:0-16189 GCA_031412835.1 Acidobacteriota bacterium
AGGCGCGAGGATGGTATTGCTGCTGGCCGCAGGGACGCAAGCGCGGATCATCCCTGCTTCAGGAGCGACGCCAGGCAGAGCACAGGGTTTTGTTGCAGACGATTCCGGGGGTCGAGGAGATCGCGGCGTGGCAATCGATTCCCTAAGTGGGAGTGCGGGGATTGTTCTGACAATTTGAATTCATGGCGGAGTGCACAGCGGTTGTTGGTTCGGATCGCGAAACCGGGGTTTGGTGTGGATATTGATCGGTGGTGGAAACAGCCGTGGAAGAGCCTGCCAAAACGAAGCGGGGCGAACCGAGAAGATCGGCGCGGGTCGGAATGTTATACCCCGAAGCATTAGCGAGTTAGAGGGTAGTTTTTCTAAGTATGGATTGATGCCGAGTCCGGGGCGCATGATAGACTCATTTTCATGCTGGTGATCCGTGAAACCCAGATGCGCGCGTTCGACGAGGCGTTGGGACGGCAGTTCGAGAACCAGTTGGTGGGCTGGCTCGAGGACGATCACTTGGATCGCTATATTGAGTTGGGGCCGGAGGGGAGTTTGGAATTTGTGCGGGGGGCGATCGAGTTGACGCGATCGCATGGGTTTGAGTCGCGGCAGACGGTGAAGCGGTTCGTGGAGTTGCTGGTGCGGTATGAGGATTGGTTGGGCTTTTCGGGGCCGACCGCGATTCTCGCCGACCGGTCGATGTCCGGCGATTGCCGGATGGAATTACTGTGGTTCGAGATTACTGGGCAGTTTCCGGAGGAGTAACTTCAGATGGGCACAACGGTTGTCTGGATTGATTTGGCCCGTCAGCAGGCCCGCCTATTTAGAGCCACTCCGTCGATCATTTCGTGTCCCGCGACGCAATGCGACATCCTGGTGAAGGTTCTGCTCCGGAGGCGCGACGGGGAGAAGGTTCCGCTGCCGAACGTGCAGGTCGCGATAACGGGTACGGCGCACGCCGCGGCGACGGGTACCGAGGGGATGGCGAAGTTTGTTGGTTACGTGCCGGTGGGCGGACGCGAGGAAAAACAAGTCACCGTCACGCTGCAAGGCGGCGATGTGGCGCTTTACGCCTGGCTCGATACGTCTTCGGCGAAGGTTAAAGGGCCTCCGTTCGCGGCGGGGGATTCGATGACCAAGACGCTGACGCCGAACAAGGAGATCCTTTACTACTTCGAAGTCGCGGAACAGGTTTCGATTTTAGAGATCGAAGTCAACCGGTACGACAACCGGCGGCTGCCGGCGAGGGTGCAGCTTTCCGTGATTCCCGACCCGCGGCCGGGCGGGCCGCTGCCGCCCATTGCGACAAGGGCGGAGACCACGTTGTACCGCGGCATCCGCGTGACCGAGAGCGAAACAAAGCGCAAGTGGAAGGGACTGAAGAAGGGTACGGAGTTTCATAGCGACCGGATCGTGTTGGAGGCGCCGCCGGGGCAATACCAGGTGAGCTTGCTGAATTCCGTGGCGGTCCGGGGCCAGCAGCAACCGGCAGCGGCGGCGTGGACGTGTAATCCCGACGGAGCCACGGCCGTAACGGTGGACGTTCCGGTGGCGGGTGAGGCGCGGGTAATTTACACGTTGAGCCGCTACACGCACGTGCAGTGCATTTCGTTTTTGCTGCAGGTCGGTGCCGTGGGCAACCCAATTCTTGCCGAGGATATCCGGGTCCGCTGCGACATCATGAAGAGGGCCATTGAGCAGGCGCTGCCGAACGCGGATCCGAGCCCCAACGTGTTGAAGGTTTTCATGGCCCCGGAGTTTTACTTTCAGGGGCCGCAGGGTTGCTTTCCGCTCGATTTGGTGGAGGGCATCATGCCGGAGATGCGGCGGCTTCTGAAGAGCGACGACTACGAAGACTGGGTATTCGTGATGGGTACGGCGATAGGCGGGTTCGGCCATACGCAACCGCCGCAGCCGTACCGCCTTCGAATCACCAACGTGGCGGGGACGACGATTACCGTGGCGAAAGAGCCGCGGCGAAAGGTAAGCGACGCATCCGTTTGCGGTCACATTCTGAATATCGCCGGGTTTAAGTGGAAGGTCACGCAGGGTCCGACGACGGCAGACGTGACGGCCGCGGCGGCGAATGCGAACGGCTCGTACGCTCTGACGATGAGCGCGGCAGGGTTTGCGAACGGGCCGTGCCTGTTGACTCAGCCCGGTACCGCCGGACTACATATCTTGCGGGTGACCGTGATCGACGCGGTGAATAACATACTCACCGTCAGTTCGGGCCGCGACAGCACGGCGTGTTGCGGCGACGTGACTTCGTTGTGGCGAGCGTGGCAGCCCGGAGCGAACGAACTCATCGAGAGGGCGGTGCGTGGGGCGGTATCGGGCACGTTCGATCTGCATATGGCCGGTGCCGTCGTCGGTTTCGTCAACGGTCCGGTCTACCTGGAGGAGACGTTCGACCGCACGGAGGTTTTCAACATTGCGCTGGTGGCCAAGGGCGGGGCCGATCCGGCGAACCCTGGAGGGGTTAGCACCGCGCCGGTGAACCGGGCGGGGATGTTGCGGGAGACGCTGGTCTACAAGGAGTGGGTGTCGTCGGTCGACTATACGGCGCCGGTGGTTGTTCCGAACTGGTTTGACCCGACAGGCGCGGGGCGGCGTGTGATGTTCGGCGCGGTGCAGATGACGGTGCAGGGCGTACAAGGCTCGCGCGATGCGCTGGGGGGTATGGATAGCGTTCCGGAGACGACGGGGCAATCCGAGTTGCAGCGAGGGGGCGGGTTGGGCGGCGGCAGCGTTTTCGAGGTGGACGGCGTAACGTTCGGCACCGAGGTGTGTCTGGATCACGCATACGGCAAGCTTTACGAGTTCTACATGCCGACGAAGGGAGCGAAGTCCGGAGACCGTTTCCCGCAGCTGCAGTTGATCCCGTCGTGTGGGATGAACATTGGAACGGGGCCTATTTGCTGCGAGCCGGGCGGACTGATATTCAACGTGGACGGCGGGAGTTATCTCTATGTCGTGCTCCGGTTGAACGACGGGTCGTATTCCTGCGATAAACACATTGCGATGAACCAAGCGGGGCCGGGTGAATGTGCCGGTCTGGCGAATGAGCACGAGCATTTTTACTACTGTCGGCAACCACACAACCACTACGAAATCCACCAGCCGATGGGCTGTTGGTGCGGACAACCCCACGATACGGTAGCGCCGGGAACTTGCTCGTGTGGTACGGCCCTGCAGGCGATAAACGGCGGCGGCTATTTCGAGTGTCCCCGATACCACAGGGTGAACTCGACGCATTATCCGGGCGCCTGTTGGTGCGGGCAGAATCACGGCGGTGCGCGGACGTGTGCGTGCGGGTCGACCCTGCTGGCGGGCACCTATCACTACTGTCCGAAGCCGCACAACCTGGGAGGCGCGCATTTCGGTTCGTACTGCTGGTGCGGCGGAACCCACACGACGGCCTTGCCGGGGCCGTGCGCCTGTGGCCAGACGCTGGTTGACGCCGGGGGGTCATTCCTGTGCCCGCGCGAGCATACAATGCGCGGGTTGCACGACGCGGGCGCGTGCTGGTGTACCGGGAATCATACTGTGATGGTGCCGGGCAATTGCGCGTGCGGCGCGCCGTACAAGATTTCGGACTTCTACGCTTGCCCGTCGAGGCATAATCAAGCCGTATTCCACAGCGAAGGCCGATGCGGATGCGGGCAGACGCACAATGGCGGCGCGCCGGGTGCCTGCGCGGTCTGTACGCGGACGCTGGTGGAGGCGAATGCTTACGCCTGCGGCAACGCGCACGCCCAGGCGGTGTGCCACGAGAGCGGGACGTGCCAGGCAGTGGGCTGCGCGCAGGCGCATACGTCCGGGGTGCCGGGGCAATGCCCCGACTGCGATCTGGCACTGGCCAGTAAGCGGTATTACTACTGCGCGGACCACGATTTGATCGTCGTTCATCCCGAGGTGGGTTGCGTTTGCGGGCATGCGCACTCTTCGTTAAGTACGGGCAACTGCGGGACCTGCAACCGCGTGCTGCATCAGCGGAGCCACCGGACATGCGTGAGCCACGGTGTGCAGGTTGGTGTCCCATGCGGTGTCTGTGGCGTGGCGACGACGGAGGTTCGAGAGTATTACTGCTCGGGTTCGCACAACGTGGGGCGGTATGACGACCGCGCCGGAACCTGTGCGACGTGCGCCAAGGCGCTGCTGAGCGTTGAGTTCTACTCCTGCCCCGGGCTACACAATCAGCTGGTGGCGGTGGACAGGATGGGAAATTGCGGGACCTGCGGCGACCCACTTGTCGCGACGCCGTACTACGCGTGCACGGCGGATCATAATCAGACCACCATCGAGAGCGCGGCGGGAAACTGCGTTACGTGCAACGCGCCCAAACGCCGGACGGATTATTTCTACTGCGACCGGACACACGGCTTGATCGCCAATTATGCGCCGGCGTTCGCCGGCGCGATCTGCGTCGGGTGCACCGGGACCTTCGTTCCCGCCAACTTCTACTATTGCCCCGAGAAACACGGGAAACGGGTGACGGACGACAACGCCAGCAACTGCCCGACATGCACGGGGACTCCGGCGCGGTTGTTGAGGTACGAAGTGGCGTTGAAAAAGATCGGACTATCGATCCTGCCGTCGTGGGGGCCAACGCCGGTGAACATCGGGGGGATTTCCGACTCGAACGGCCCCGTTGCCTGGGACGATTACTTCAAGTTAGGAGGAGGTTATCGAATGAACGACGGTCGGATCGCGGTGTACCCGATCCGGGCGCTGCCGGCGGGAACCACCGTTTAGGCGAGGGCCTCGAGGCACGGGCTTTGACGAGATGCTTCATGCCGTGCTGGGCGGGCGGCGGCACCTAAAAGCATGATACCGTACCGGAACTTGCATGAAACAATTTGGACCGTCACTGCATCTCACCGTAATATGGGCGAACCTGTGGATCCAAACCTTGACGAAATTACCGCCGCAAACCGCAGGGCCTTGGAGCGGGCGCGTGACATCGTAGGCGACCTTAAAGCCGTCGTAGAGCACGAGGTCTTGCTTGACGAAAGTATTTCCAGGAGCATTGAAATCAATCCACCGCTCCCGCCCCGCAAGTGAATTTCAAACTGACCCACTACCGAAAGGTGGATTTGGAAGCCGCTTCGAATTTGCGGGACTGGAGGTTGCGGAACAGGGGTTCCAGACTGTGGAGATTGTCCAGTACTTCTTGGATTAGGATGCAAACTGAAAATTTGCAATCCGACGTAGGTGCGGAGTGCAATGCCTCACCGAGGACTAGGCTGTCAGGCCGATCAATTCTGATGGGTGTTCCGGATGGAATTGCCTCGGGACTGAGGAAACAAAGGCCATTTGCGGATACGTCAGACAGTTCCCCCTCGACCGAGTGGTGGCCGCTGCCGAGGATGGTGATCACCAAGGCAGGCTTTTGTGTGGACAGGGGATCGTTGCCAAGTAGGATGTTTTTGTCGCGCTTGTCAGCACTCGTGGACGCTGGTGAATAGGCGTTCGACGATTGATTGGGCTGGTTGAATACTGGCTCTTCCTTCATTTCGCAGGAGGGAGCACTAAACAGAAGATCGATCGGTCCCATAGACTTTACCTACTCCTCATGCTCTTTGTTTATTCCAGTCGACGGCGATGAGACCAATCGACAGGGTGATCGGACGGTCGCAGGAACGACCGCAATTCTTGTGGTGAAAGGTCGGCGGTTATGCTCTTACGCTACGGTTGTGTTGTTCCGCCAAGGCGAGCCAAGTGGGCCTAGCGCATTTCAGTGCCTCGTCGAGGTTGCCGAGGAGGAGTGTTGCCTCGTCAAGATTCCCTGACCGAGAGTGTTGCTCGAGTTGGTTCGCCCAATGGTAGGCGGTAACAGCTCCGATACTGGAGACCGTGCCTTTCATGGTGTGCGCCGCGCGGTGAACCGCACCAGCGTTTCCCGTCAAGACTGCCTCGCGAATATTTTCAAGGATTTGTGGACACTCGACCAGCACAAGAGCAGCGATTTCACAAAGCAACTCCACGTCGCCACCCAGACGCTCTAGAGTAGCCTCATAGTTGGATCCGTTCACTTCATTAGAGAAATTCATAACGGTCTGCTCCTCTTCCCTCAATTCGCTTCAACAAAGGGTCTATCGGCGGTTGGAAAGAGAAACAACATACCATTAAAGTGTATTTATGATCGATCCGTTAGAATTCGTCGACTACATGAGCGACAGGGAGTGGGGTTTCTCGTATTGACAGCATTTGGGCGAGGACCGGACTGAGGAGATTAAAAACGTTGGTTGAGGCTTAGGTTTTGGGGCAAAACCAGCACCGACTCCGCCGAGCCAAGCCGAGGCTCCTTTGGTGCTGCCTGATTGCGGAAGAGGGAAGGGATCCCTTTTCACCCGGAGGTCCGGAATCCTTCGTACTGTTCAAACCAATTTAAGGGGTTGGCAATATAACGAAAAATCGCATTGTTTTCGTTTCTCAGGTGTTAAGCCTATTTAATTTCGGGAGCCGGCGTGCGAAGATTGCCATAACGTTCACTAGCTTTAATTGGTGGATCTTCTCCGTGCGACCGTGTGCGAGTCGGTTCAAAGTCAACAACAACCGTCTTTGGATTCCACGTTCGGGTGAATCCGAAGGAGCCGGAGCCTTCCGGCGACCAAGGGCCGCCTAGTTCGGCATTATCGTCTAGGCAGCTTTGCCGGTGTGAAGCGATGAGTCAGTTGCCACGTCGCAACGTGGCAACGCAGGAGGTAACCTATGGAAGAGTCGCGAGCGGTATCCAATTCCCGGGGATGGGTCTGGGCCCATACCCGCTTTACTTATCTGCCAGAAGGGCCGTCCGCAGAGACGGTTTCCGCCGCCGAACCGAAAATTGATCTCCGTCCAGTCCCGGTTCGCAGTAGCATTGAAATCCTCGATAGGCCGGTGTTACCGCAAGTGCTCGGTACAGGCGGTGACGGTGGCTCCACAAATTACGAAGAGCATCGGCTCCCAAGGCATTCGCGGAGTGAATTCCTCAAGGAACGCAGCGGAAAGCTGACGGATACGGGCGTTCGCGTCCCGAGCTCGTTCAAGGATCGTGGAGCTGCCGCTGCCCGGAGAAAGCTTCGCGCGGCATTCATTAAATCTACGGGGATTACGATGCTTTGTGGGACGCTGCTGGCGCTCGTCTTTTACTACAACGAGCAAGGGGCGAGGAATTCACGAGCGGCGACGGCACTGGTCCCGAGTGCCATTGGACTGTGTAATGCTCTCAGTTCGTTTGCGATTCTACCCATAGAGAGGCGGATGGATTCTGAACCGGAGGGCGAAGTCGCCTGCCGCTCCCTACCTCCCGAAGGCGAGCGGGGAGCATGGCAATCTAGTGACATTTCGGTGACGGTCTTCGGATCTCCAACGGACCCAAAGTTACTTCGAGATGTGGTGCTGGAAGGGCCCAATTGGACGGGGGCCAGGGGCACCGCCGCGAAGCGACAACTGATTTGGGCGTCGAGCGTGATCTTCACACAATTGGGAATGGAGATTCCCTGGAAGATCGCGGAGGCGGTTGAGCACGGCAGCCGGGCGGAGTTAAGCGAGCGAGATTTGAACATCACCGCGGGGCCCAGATGTCGAGATACGAACGGGAAAACAAATGAGAGCTGCCGGATGGTGATCGAGATTCGTAACCGACCTAATCTCCATAGCTCGTTTCCCCCTCTCTAATTCGGTCGTCGAGACCTGCTCGACGACCTTTCGATGACCGACTAATATACGACGAAGGTCTCTAACATAGCGGATCCTCGCCAACAACCCTAGTTACTCAATTAGACGAGCCACTTGATGCCACCAGTAAAACCGAAAGCATTTGACCAAACCGAAAGACTTGTTCCGCCGAAGGATAGCAGTCTCCGCGGATTCGTGCCCGTCGCGTCCGAGCGAGCGGACTTCGCGTTGCCGTGGGGAATTGGAGAAAGGATCCGGAAATGGCGACCAGGGAGCGGGGTTTTCGTTCGTTGGGGGCCGTTTCTGCTGTTGCGAACCGGGTGCTTTATCTCCATTGCGCTTGGCACCTTATCCTTGCTCAGCATTATTACCGGACAGTCGGGGGGAGCACTGCGAAGTGTAACTGTTTCGCCAAACGATGCTCTGGGACTTATCTTTATGGGATTTGCCGTGAGGATGTCGCGCCTGGAGGTCCATCGGCTTACCATGAAGATCATCGTCAGAACGTCGCGATTGTGTCTCTTCGTGCTCGGCGTCGCATCCGTTGCCGGGTTAGGAGTTGTCGAATTCATTCCGACCGCGCCTTTGCCGCAAGGGGCCCGCGGCACTGGCCTCGCCACGGGTATTTGTTATCTTCTGATCGGGGCTCACTTGATCCTAAAGCGAAGTGTATTCGAGAACCGAATCCATTCTACGATGACGGTGCTTGTATGGTCCTACTTAGGATCGTGTTGGATCTCCTTATTACTTTCCAAAGTTCAACTGTTGTCAACTCCGGAAGTGTTGAGAATTGAGGTACTCCCATTAGCCGTCATATCAGCGATCTGGATTGGGTTAGCTTTCGCATCCAGAATCCCAAGGATGATGAGAGTGTTCTCGAAGGGAGGTCCGGAAGCGCAAGCGGCTAGGCTATTGTTCCCGTTTGCATTTGTGATTCCGTTGGTGCTCGCTGTTTTACGTCATCGAGCTGAATCGATGGCCTTACTGAATGCGGATTTGGGCTTGTTGTTGCATGTCATGTTTAGTGCGGGAAGCATGATGCTTATGATCATCTGGAATGCAAATCGGATCTCTGCCGCGAGCCGACTACGGGACTCCGCGCAGATGGGAGTCGAAGAAGCAGAGTTGCACTATCGAGAAATTCTAAGCGTAATGCGAGATCCTGCTTGGATCTTTAGCGCTGAGGGAGACTTGCTGTTTCAGAACGCGGCGTCTCAGTCGCTGTACCCTACTGAGAATATGTTAGCAGGAGACTCTAATGGCGGTCGATGGGTGTTGGGTTTGGCGCAGCAACGGGCGATCCTGAGTGCTGCTATCCTGGGCCGACATCTTACAAACATCACGCTTTACGAGGGCTGCTCGGAAAAGGGGCGACAGTTTGATGTGACGTTTCTTCGCGCTCTTCCGAGTCCGCCGATTCTGCCGAGAGTGATCATACTCGTGGCACGGGCTTCTCGTTCGGCTGACTTGGTTGTAGCGCACGGGCTGAAGGCAGCTTCGCGGACTTGCCCATAGCACAGTGGTTCCGGCCACGTTTTTGAGGAACACGCGCACAACGGACTCGCTTCGGCCGGGCAGGATGGGCGAGTTCCTCGCCCGTTGGCGCCGTGCCTGCGCGGCCTGTGCGCTCTTGAGATGAGGCCTTGGTCTCTCTTTTTCCGAGGCTGTCCGGATCGAGCGATGAGACGCGACCGAGCCCAAGATTTGGGTTTCGCCGGACGCCCGACAACATTCGCAGCGGAGAGTTTGCCGAAGGGCATGTGGCTGTCGACGAGGGACCCAGAGCTCGCCAGGACGCTGTGGCTACCGACCATCCCGTGGTCTGTGTTGACTTTCTCGGTCGGTTGGGGCGGGAGCTGGAGGATGACTGGGAGGGCGTGCAAACAATTCTTTATGCCGCTGGACCTTGACAGGACACAGTGTGGGCCGTTGCACGCATCATGAATCTGAATGGCAGATTTCAATCTAAAGATGCTGTGGTCGCTGCTGCGTCAGACGATGTCCGCTTGGAGCGAGCATGAGGCACCGCGGCAGGGCGCGGCTCTGGCTTTCTACACAATTCTATCCTTGGCACCGTTGGTGATTCTGGTCATCTCGATGGTGGCGTTCGTTTTTGGACATACCGAAGCCGAAAACCAGTTGCTCAGCCAGGTGGAGAGCATGGTGGGGCAACAGGGATCGGACACCATAAAGGAAATGCTGAAACAGGCTCAAAAGCCGGCGTCGGGCATCGTCGCTTCGATTATCGGCATCATCACTTTGTTGATCGGAGCCTCGGGTGTTTTTGGGGAGCTGCAATCGGCACTCAATAAAATATGGAATGTGCGGACTGCGAACGGGAGTGGTGCGTGGGGGGTAATCCAAGAGCGCTTCTTTTCTTTCGGGATGGTATTGGCCGTAGGATTTCTACTTTTGGTGTCGCTTGTGATCAGTACGGCTTTGGCGGCGGTGGGTAAGTTTTTCGGAGGAGCCTTACCTATGCCGGAATTTGTATTGGGAGCGATGAATTTTATAATTTCGTTGGGAGGGACGGTTGTGCTGTTTGCCCTTATGTTTCGGTTCGTTCCCTCCACGAAGATCGCCTGGAGCACGGTTTGGCGGGGAGCGGCGGTTACGGGTTTACTCTTCACGGTTGGGAAGCTGCTTATTGGGCTGTACTTGGGCAAGGCCGCGGTTGGTTCGGCGTATGGTGCCGCCGGATCGCTCGTGGTCGTGATCGTTTGGGTTTACTATTCGGCGATGATCTTCCTGTTCGGAGCTGAATTTACACGCGTATTGGAGACCAGCGGCGGAGACAAGAACGCAGAGGGAAGAAGTGGTCGGGGCATCTGAATGCGTTGGCAGACGGGGGTGGGACTACAGCTTGCGAAACGCCTTGAGGGCCGCGGAGAGGGACTGGCGGCTTTTTCGGGTGGGAGCCCATAGATCGCCTACGGAATTGAGCCGTTTGAGGGTGTTTCCGATGTGGAAGTCGGTGGCTCGAAGTCCATTTACCAACTCGTCCCATCGGAGGGGAGTACTGACGGGCGCGCCATCGTGGGGGCGGACTGAATAAGGTGCGGCAATCGTTTTCCCTTTACCAATCTGAACATGATCGAAGTAGACTCGATCGGGAGTTCTCTTGGCGATAGATCTTTCGATGGTGAAGAGATCCGGTTGGGTTTGCATGACGGTAGAGGCGAGGGAGGAGGTGAATTTCCTGACTTCATCGTATTGATGCCCTGGCTTTAGCGGGGCGACGACGTGGAGGCCATCACTGCCGCTGGTTTTTACAAAGGTTTGCACCTTGAGATGCTCCATTACCTCCCGGATGTGATGGGCGGCGGCGATCACTTTGTCGAAGTCGCACCGGAAGGGATCGAGATCGAAGAGGACGAAATCCGGGGAATCTAGATTCGGAGTGCGGCTCATCCAGGGATTGTGGTCGATGCATCCTAGGTTGACGACATAGAGTAGCGCGTCGAGATTCTGAATCATGGGATAGCGGATATCTCTGTTGCTTTCGTCCGAGTAGAGGGTGATGGAGGGTACCCAATCGGGGGTAGAGGCGGGGAGGTTTTTTTGAAAGAATGATTTCCCATGGATACCTTCCGGGTATCGCTTGAGCGAGGCGGGCCGATCTTTCAAATACGGGAGGAGAAACGGAGAGACCGCTTGGTAATAGTCGAGCAGATTTCCTTTTGTTATTTCGGCTGAGGTTGGGGTTCCGGGAAAGAACACTTTGTGGAGATTGCTAAGGGAAACCTTCGTACTTTTGGGAGGGGTCGGCATGGTTGTCTCTCTTGGAGGGTGGGTGGTGGCGAGTGGTGATCTGAGCCCGAGGAAGACTGGGGCCCGGAGATGACCAGCTCGCGTGATTTCGGCATATCGGACGTCGGCGATGAGGGAAGGTGTGGCCCAATGCATTTCAGGCTGCCATGGACCGGTGGCGATGGCGGGTTTGCAGGGTAACTTCGAGGCCACTAAGAGTGCCCCGATCTCTGCGAGCGTGGCTTCTGAAAAGCCTGTGCCCACGTTCCCACACCAGCGCAATTGTTGATCCGTCTGGCGGCCGAGAACAAGAGCGGCGAAAGAGGAGCGTTTTCCGTCGGTCCAGCCGCAGACGACGAATTCTTCGCGGTGTTGGAGCTTGACCTTGATCCATGATTTGGTTCGTCCGGGCGAATAGGTGGAATCCAGGCGTTTGGCGATTATTCCTTCGAGTTGGTGTTCGACGGCGACTTCTAGAATCGAATCGGGGGGACCGGAGAGCGGTTCGGAGAACTTAAAGCGGTCACTCGGTCGAAGACAGCTCCTTAGAATGGCTCGGCGCTCTCGGAGGGTTAACCCTCGCAGGTCCTGACCGTCTCTAGACAGGATGTCGAAGAGGTAGAGTGAGATGCCGCGAGGTTGAGAGCCTTTTGTTTTTCCCGGGACCATGGGCCCGAGTCGGGGCTGAATGGCCTGGAAACTGATCCTTCCCAACTCGTCCATGGCGACGATTTCGCCATCCACGATGCCGGACTTCAGGACTAGCGGGACTTTCCCACCTTCGGGCGCCGAATCGTCCTAAGTTGCTTTACTGCAAGCAGATAGAAGCCAAGTGCTGTATATACCACGCTGCCGGGTCAGTTCAGTTTCGGTAGGGCATTCAGGGCCTCGGCCAGTGCCAAGCGCTCCGGTTCCGTCTCCTCGACCTGCCAGCGCACACGAGGTCTGCCTCGCTTGCCTGTCTGGTCAATCATGCGGCAGCAGCGGATCGCCGCCAACTCCGCCAGCAGACCCTGCGCACCTCCAGCAAACGCGGCTCTCTGCCTCGCCCGCCGGTGCAATAAGGTCACCAGCAAGTACGCCATCACACAGACAAACGCATGCACCCGCAGCTTTTGGTCGGTCCAGTGAAACTGCGGGCGGATCGCCAGCATTCCCGGATTCTTCAGATCCCGGAAGGCTGCTTCCACCCGCGATTGGCCACGGTAGGCTACCACAATCTGCCCCGTGCTCCAATCCGCTCGGTCTGTAATTAACACACGCAGCCCGAAATAGCGCTGATCCAAACGCCGATATTCATCCCAGTTACACCAAACCCGCAATCGGCTGCCCCCCGCCTCACCGGCGGTGACTTCATATTCCAAAAGCTTCCGCAGATACTGTCGGGCGCAGATCTTTTTCATCCGCTTCCGCACCGCCTCCAGGCTGAGCCGGGCACAATCAGCGTCGAGTTCCTGGATCTCGGTGGTGGCACGCGCCATCGTTTGGCCAAGTCCGCGCACCTGCCCGGCATGGAGTTTTGGACTGTAAGTAACCACGATCTCCCGTTGCTCTCCGGCGATGAGACGGCGGGTCCGCCACGCTTTCACGACAGCCCCAGTGGATAGGGCAACCTCTGTCAGTTGATCCGCCGCCTCGGAGAGTAAGGCGGCATGCCGCGAGGGCGGAAGGGCCGTCACGTAGCCCGCCAGACCTTTCAGATTCTGCCGCGAAGAGGCACCGGCGTCGAAGACCAGCGTCAGTTGTTCCGGTTTCCCTGTGAGCGCGCGCAGCCGCTGGCGGATCGACGGCAAGAACTCAGCGAAGGTCCGCATGTCGGAACGGGCTCCGGCATATAGGCTGTGGGCCAGGGGCAGTTGCGAGGACTGATCGACGATAAGGGCGAGGCCGAGTTGTCGGAGATCATGACGACCCTGTTTGTTGTGGCCGCGCTGGGGGAGTTGCGGCTGGGAGTTGGTGGAGGCGATGTGGGTGTGGAAGTTGGTGGTGTCGTAGGCGAGAGCTTGAATCTGAAGCGCTTCGCGGCGCACGACCTCGCTGACCAGATCCTGTTCGATGATGGGGAGGGCTTCGATGGGCAAGGCATGCATTTGATCCCAGAAGTGCTGGCTCGAGAGGGCGGCCGCGGAGAAGTGCATGAGATCGGGGAGGTAGGTGGATTTGGCCCAATCGCCGAAGGCGCGTTTGCTACGGGGTGCGCAGGCGCGGGCGAGGATGGCGGCGACGACGGATTCGCCGACGGTTAGACCGTCACGAGTCTGCACGTGGGCGGGAGTGATCGCGGCGTCGATGCGGGAGGAGAGGTTGAGTTCAGTGGCCAGGTGGTGGAGAGCGGTGACGGCGCCGACGCTAACCGAGGAGAGGGTAAGGGGGACGGCGTGGTGATCCTTGTGGAGTTTGAGGATATCGTCGACACGGCCGAGATGGGCGAGAACGCGGATGGACGGCTTGCCGTTGTTGCGAAAGGATTCGACGATGCGATAGTAGCGAATGCCGTGGGATTGGTAGGCCTGCAGAGAAGCCATATATTACGTATATACCATTATGCGACAGGAAGGGCAAGTAGAATTGCGAGCTGATCGGCATGGGGCTGCGGCGCGGCGCGGTATCGGCATTTTGGTATATACGCCTTCGGTCGGCCCAACCCCTGCCGTTGCTTCAACTTAGCGCCAATTGGGTGCCGGGCCGTAGGAAAGTCCCGCTAGGGCCTGAGGTAAATCGAGAAGTTCAGGGAAGTAGGGATTGTAGGAGAGACCGTTTCGAGATTGCAATTCCACTTTGCCGTCGGTGATAGTGCACAGAGTACGGAGCCCATCCCACTTGACTTCATACATCCATTCTCGGCCGACGGGCAGTTTGGCGGACAACGAGGGGAGCATGGGTTGCAGTGCAGGCTCGGGATGAGCAATCTGCTGTTGGTTTCGTTTTGTGGTGATGCTGTAGGCGTGATGATCGGGATGCCAGCCGGCGATAGCATCCGCATCGGCAGACTTGACGAGCAGCCATTGGTTGTTAGAAGGCTTGGCGCGCAATCGGACGAGACTGAAGGCTCCGCGGAGTTTAGTCCCTTCAAGATAGAGTTTGAGACGACCGTTTTCCCACTGCTGAAGGGGCGAGCCAGAGCCTTCCGTTTTAAAGGGTCCGGTGTCCCAGAGCATTACGCTCCCGCCTCCGTATTGTCCTTTTGGAATATTTCCTTCGAACTGGCCGTAGGCAAGGGGATGATCCTCCACCTTGATCGCTAGGCGCTTTATGGAAGAGTCCATGGTGGGACCTTTGGGGACCGCCCAGGATTTTAGGACTCCGTCGATAGAAAGGCGAAAATCGTAATGTAGGTGGGTTGCGTCGTGGCGCTGGACGAAGAATTGGCTGGCTTCCGGGGGAGAAGGAGCGCTAGATGTGGGCTCTGGCGTCTTCTTAAAGTCGCGTTTTCGTTCGTAGTCTTTTAAGGACATCGGAGAAACTCATTTTCACGGTTTACGATCTTAACCTAAAGAAGCGAAAGGTTCGTGGAGGGTTTCCAATGGCGAGCACAGTGTGGGGCGGTCATTTGACTTTTGGGCTCGTGTCTTTTCCGGTGCAGTTGGTGACGGCGGCGCGGCGGAAGACGGTGGACTTAGACATGTTGCATGCGTCGGATCATTCCCGGATCCGGCAGGTTCTGTATTGCCAAGCCGAGGATAAACCGCTCGAACGGAATGAGGTTGTAAAGGGATTTCAGTATGAGAAGGATCGGTATGTGGTGATTGAGGCTGAGGAGCTGGCGAAGATCAAACCCAAGAGCGCTAAGGTGATGGAGATTCTTGAGTTCGTCGTAGCGTCGGAGATCGATCCTATTCTCTTTGACACCTCTTACTATCTTCTGCCGTCAGAGGGCGGCGAGAAGGCGTACACCTTGCTTTATATCGCCATGCATGACTCGAACTATTACGCACTGGCGAAAATGACGATGCACGAGCGGGAGTATCTCGTGGTTATCCGATGTGGTGGAAGAGGGTTTGTTCTGCACACCATGTTTTACGCTGATGAGTTAAGAGAAGAGCAGGCTTTTCGAACAGAACCCAAGCTGGTGGTGCAGAAGGAATTGACGCTGGCGAAGGCTTTGATTGAAAATTTGTCTTCTTCCTTTGACCCGAGTAAATATCAGGATAGTTACAGGAATCTCTTCGAGCAGCTGGTTCAAGCGAAGATAAAAGGCAAGAAGATTGTGATGACCCCCGTTACGAAGACCGCGCCTGTTTTCGACATCATGGAAGCTTTGCAGAAAAGTTTGGCGACGAAGACGCAGGGACGACTTCCCGCGCCGAGCGGTAAAAAGGCTGAGCTTAAGTCGGCTGTGAAGAAGAAAAAGGCAAGTTAGGGTAAAGCCCGATGTAATCCGGAGGCGGCGATGCCGTTCAGAATTGCATCGGGCGCACTGAAGCACCGAGGTCGTCGATGGCCCCGCGCTGCAACAGAGGTTGCTCCTCGATGGTTGGCGCGACCGCCAGCGATAGAGATGAGGGGATTTCGTTTGCAGCATTTTAATCACTTTCGACGGTTTGAGGTCTGCGGATAAGTAATTGATTGATGTGCTGGTACATACTTACGTCCCGGAGCAACTACGGGGCTGAATAAGCGATCGTGGTTCGAATGGGAGTAACGGATAGGAGACGGTATCGATTGACCGGCCTTTCAGTTGTTGGCAGGGCGAATATGGTATGGCCTGAGAACTAGACGAAGGATCGACGGAGCTGACGACCCATCGTCAACTTGATGGTCATTTGGACGGTCTTGCTTTAGT
>JANODS010000158.1:0-1917 GCA_031412835.1 Acidobacteriota bacterium
GTTCCATTCGCCCGGTTTCCGAATCGGATTCACCATCGGCGGCCACTGCCCATAGATCGCCCCGGCCTGTCCATCCGCGTAAGTCGGGTCGCCATAGCTATCCAGAACCTGTATCTCATACCGGTTCATGATCAACACTCCGCTGTTGCCGCGGTTCTGTCCCAGCTTCGTGTTCCCCGGTAAATGCATGTATTCAATATGCAGTTGCATATCGCCAAACTTGTCCTTCGTCACCGCGTCGCCCGCTCCTGGCACAAGTTCCATGTAACCGTTCTCCACCTTCCACGGCTGCGGAGCCTTCCCCCGCTTGCCTGCGAACGTCCAATGCGATAGATCCTTGCCGTCGAATAGAATCACCGCATCCGAGGGAGCGTCACCCAGCTTGGCACCGGGCGTCACCACCGGCGGCTTCGGGCGGTCGGCATCGTGCACCTTCCACTTCTGCCCTGGAATCACGGGTGTATCCGTGTATCCTGTCACCGCCCCATTGGGCTTCTGCGCGCTCGCCAGCGCGGCCAAAACTGCGAAGGTCGTCAAGAACTTCTTCATGATCCGCTAGCTTATCAGACAATGTTGGTATGGAGAATATCGAGATCGCCAAGCTCCTCAGCGAGACCGCCGACCTGATGGAGATCGCCGCTGAAGACGGCTTCCGCATCCGCAGCTATCGCAACGCCGCCGCCGTCATCGAAGGCTACGGCGAACGCCTCGCCACCCTTCGCGCCGACCCCACCCGCAAGCTCACCGACATCCCCGGCATCGGCAAAGGCATCGCTTCCGTCATCGACGAAATCGAAGACCGCGGCTCCTTTGGTCGGCGCGACGAACTCCTCGAACGCTACCCGCCCACGGCACTCGAAATGCTGCACATCCACGGCCTCGGTCCCAAAACCATCGCCGTCCTCATCGAGGCCCTCCGCATCACCACCCTCGAAGATCTCGAGCGCGCTTGCAAGGAACAAAAGATCCGCACCCTCCCTCGTCTCGGTGCCAAGCACGAAGAAAAAATCCTTCGCGGCATCGAGCAGTACCGCCGCAGTGCCGGGCGCTACCTGCTCAACTTCGCCGACGCCATGGCCGCGGAACTTACCGCCTACCTCGCCGCGACGCCCGGGGTCGAAGCGGTCACGCCCGCCGGTAGCTTCCGCCGCGGCAAAGAGACCGTCGGCGATCTCGACCTGCTCGTCACCGGCCCCGGCGCCCAAGCCGCCCTCGACCGCTTCGTCGCCCATCCCAAAGTCAGCGAGGTCCTCGGCCACGGCGAAAACAAAGCCAGCGCCCGCGTCGGCGTCGAAGGCCTGCAGGTCGATGTCCGCGCCCTTCCCGCCGAAAGCTTTGGGGCTGCCATGCAGTACTTCACCGGCTCCAAGGAACACAACGTCGCCCTCCGCCAACGCGCCCTCAAACTTGGCTTCTCCCTCAACGAATACGGCCTCTTCCGCCTCGATGACGAATCCCGCGTCGCTGGGGCGACCGAAGCCGAAATCTATGGTGCCCTCGGCCTGCCGTTCATTCCACCTGAGATGCGCGAGAACCAGGGTGAGTTCGATTCGCCCATCCCGGCCTTGCTCGAACTCTCCGATATCCGGGGCGACATTCACATGCACACCCGCGAAAGCGACGGCCGCGCGACGCTCGAAGAGATGGCCGCCTCCGCCCGCGCCCTTGGTCGCGAGTACATCGCCATCACCGACCATTCAAAAGCCCTCGCCATGGCCAACGGCCTCGACGAAAAACGGGTCCTCGATTTCGCCGCCCGCGTCCGCGCCCTGGACCACGAAGCGCTCGGGATCCGCGTCCTCAGCGGCATCGAATGCGACATCCTCCGCGACGGCCGCATGGACCTCGACGACGAAGCTCTGGCCTCTCTCGATTTCGTCGTCGCCAGCGTCCACAGCTACATGAACCTCTCCCGCG
>JANODS010000159.1:0-1568 GCA_031412835.1 Acidobacteriota bacterium
CCGCGCACTTACGCCAACACCCTCCTCGCCCTCGACCGCTGCACCGAACCGCTCGACGTCGCCCTGAACGTCGTCCGGCATCTGGAAACCGTCGCCACCACCCAGGAACTCCGCGAAGCTTTCAACGCCATCCAACCCGAAGCCAGCGCATTTTACTCCTCCATCGCTCTCAACCCCGGCCTCTGGGCCGCCCTCAAAGCCTTCGCCACCACCGAGGAAGCGGCCCAACTTACAGGCCTCCATCGCCGCAATTTCACGAAGACCATGGACGCCTTCCGCCGCGCCGGGGCCGAACTCGACGAAGCGGGCAAGAAACGCTCCGAGGCGATCGACATCGAACTTGCCAACGTTTCCACTAAATATTCTGAAAACGTCCTCGATGCGACCAACGCCTACGAACTCTATCTCTCGGACGAAGCCCAACTCGCGGGCCTGCCCCCCAGCGCCCGCGCCGCCGCCCGGCAAAGCGCCGAAAGTAAGGGTCAACCCGGCTGGCGCTTCACGCTCCAACAGCCCAGCTACCTCGCGGTGATGACCTACCTCGACGATCCCGCCACCCGCGAAACCCTCTACCGCGCCTTCTCCACCCGCGCCTCCACCGGCGACCACGATAACCGCAACCTCACAACGCGTCTCATCGAACTCCGCCGCGAGAAAGCCCAACTCCTCGGCTTCAAAACCTTCGCCGATCTCGTCCTCGTCGAACGCATGGCCAAAACCGGAGCCGCCGCCCGCGCCTTCCTCGACGATCTCTACGAAAAAACGAAGCCATTTTTCGCCATCGAAAACGAGCAACTCGACGCCTTCGCCGGCCACCCGCTCGCCCCCTGGGACATCGCCTATTGGGCCGAAAAACAGCGCCTCGCCCTCTTCGACTTCGACGAGGAGGAACTCCGCCCCTACTTCGCCCTTCCCAAGGTCATGGAAGGCCTGTTCGAAATCACCCGCCGCCTCTTCGGCATTCTCGTGGTCGAAAAAACTGGCGCTCCGGTCTGGCACCCCGACGTCCGCTTCTACGAAATCCGCGACGAAGCCTCCGGTGCCCATCTCGGCAGCTTCTACTCCGACTTCTATCCCCGCGAAAATAAACGCGGCGGCGCCTGGATGGATGCGTTCCTCACCGGACTCCCTCACGGCGAATCCTGGGCCCCCCACCTCGGCCTCGTCTGCGGCAACCTCACCCCTCCCATTGGCGACCTCCCCGCCCTGCTCACCCATCGCGACGTGGAAACCATCTTCCACGAATTCGGCCACCTCCTCCACCACTGCCTTACCCGCGTCCCCCTCCGCGGCATGGCGGGCACCAATGTCGCCTGGGACTTCGTCGAACTCCCCAGCCAGATTCTCGAAAACTGGTGCTGGGAAAGCGAAGCCCTCGCCCTGTTCGCCCAGCACTACGAAACCGGCACCCCCATCCCCACCGAATTATTTAACAAGATGAAACGCGCCCGTAACTTTCGCGCCGCCAACGCGCAGATGCGCCAACTCAGCTTCGGCATGGTCGATCTCGCCCTTCACACCACCTACTCCCCAGCCACCGACGGCGACGTCATTACCTACAGCCGCGC
>JANODS010000160.1:0-1719 GCA_031412835.1 Acidobacteriota bacterium
CGTGTAAGTGGCCTTGGCGGCGTCGTACCACTTGCCCGCGGCGGCCTCCCCGCCTGTGTCCTGCGCGGCGGCGACGAGTTCAAAGCCTTGGGGTTTGAGTTCCTGATAGATGGTCTGCCAGCCTGGCAGATCGAGGCGGCATCCTCACCAGGAGGCCCAACTGAACAGGAGGATTTTGCGGCCGCGGAAGTCGGTGAGGCGGACGGGCTTGCCTTGGCGGTCGGCGACGGCGAAGTCCGGAGCGACGCGGGATTGGAGGAAGCTGGAGCGGAGCACGGGCATTTCGCCGAAGCTCCAGAGGCTGCCTTCGTTGACGAAGGCTTGACGAACTTTGCGGGCGAAGCCGGTGAGGTTGAGCGAGTTCCCGCGTTTGAGTTGCTTGGACAGCGGAATGCAGATATCAGCGCGGCAGGCGCCTTGCGGTTTGACTTCGAAGCCGTTGATTTGGGGCAGTGCCGAGGTGGGGATCCAGAGGTCGCCGTTTTCGAGACGGCCGCTGGGCAACGCGGATTCGCGATCTTCGTAGAGGATACTGACGGGTGTCGTCGGTGCCCCCCAGAGGGTCGTGGTGGCCCAGAACATTGCTCGGCGGTTGATCATGTTTTGATTGTAACGTCACGGAGCGTAATATAAGCGGGATGGACGCTGGTGACTTTCGACGGCTGGCTTTGAGTTTGGATGGGGCCGAGGAGGGAGCGCATATGGGTGCGGCGGACTTCCGCGTGGGGGGGCGGATCTTTGCGACGTTGGCTTCCGAGAAAGACGGCTACGGGAATCTGATGTTGACGCCGGAGCAGCAGGGGGAGTTTGTGGGTGAAGCGGCTGAATTGTTCCTGCCGGTCCATGGCGGATGGGGACGGATGGGGGCGACGCATATTGTGCTGGCGGTGGCGACCGAGGACGTTCTGATGGGGGCGTTGCGGGTGGCTTGGAAGCTGCGGGTGGAGCGCAATGCGGCGGCGAAGAAGAAGGTGAAGTAGGATAAACGGGATATGTACCGTCACGCTGTCGTCGCGTTTTTCCTGATGGGCTCTTTGCCCTTGTTGGCCCAATTCGTCGAGCAGGTGCCGCCGATCAAGGCCAACTGTTGTTTGGCGACGGCGGCCCAGACGCTGGCGGACCAGTTGCAGGATTGGAACCAACTTGGCCGGTACGCGGCCGATAACGAGGCGGTCGCGGCGCGGGGGGCCGAGGCGGGGCGGGTCGTCTTTATGGGCGATTCGATCACCGATGGTTGGAAGCTGGCGCTTTCGTTTCCGGGCAAGCCTTATGTGAACCGGGGGATCGGCGGGCAGACGACGCCACAGATGCTCGTGCGGATGATGCCGGACGTGATTCGGCACAAGGCCGCGGCGATGGTGCTGTTGGCGGGGACGAACGACATTGCGCGGAACACGGGGCCGGTGACGATGCGGATGATCACCGACAATATTGAGGCGATGACCGAACTCGCGCAAGGGCACGGGATGAAGGTGGTGCTGTGTTCGGTGACGCCGGTGAGCGACTATACGCAGCGCAAGCAGACGGAGCGGCGTCCGCCGGCCCAGGTGCTGGCGCTGAACGCCTGGCTGAAGGCTTATGCGGCGAAGGTGGGGGCTGTTTACGCCGACTACTTCACGGCGTTGGCCGATGAGACCGGGATGCTGCGGGACGGGCTCTCCGGCGACGGGCTGCATCCGAATGCGAAGGGTTACGAGTTGATGATGCCGGTGGTGGAAG
>JANODS010000161.1:0-1605 GCA_031412835.1 Acidobacteriota bacterium
CCAACCCTCGCGGCCCCCGGTACACCGTCAGCGACAGGAAACCACCCAGCATCCCGGTCGCGTTCAGGTAGAACATCTCCTCCTCGCCGCACGCCAAAACCCGTTCCTCCGGCATCAACTCCCAAAACCGAACCTGAAACAAGTGAACCGCGACGGCCAACAACCGCTCCGCGGTCTCCCGCTGCAATGGCGGTTCCCCCGCCAACTCTTTTCCGAAAAACATATGGCTCCTATTATGCAAATGTTCCAAAATGGATGTATGGCTGATGGTTTCGAAAGAGAAGCGGAGATCGACGACCTCATCCTGCAATTCGTCGCCGGTACTCTCCCCAAGTCCGCCTGGACCCACGCCGCCCATCTCTCGGTTGCCGCCGCTTGGCTCTGGGAAAACCCCGCCACCGCCCTCGACCGCCTCCGCTCCTCCATCCCCCGCTACAACGAAGCCACGGGCGGTCAGAATACAGAGGACGCGGGATACCACGAGACCCTCACGTGCTTCTGGGCCGAGCGCGTCGTCGAAGCCCTCCCCCTTGCCGCAGACCGCCTGGCCGCCGTCAACTCCGTGGTAGCTCACTACGGCCTTCGCAGCGGGATCTTCAAGGATTACTACTCTTTCGACGTCGTTCGCTCTCGCGAAGCCCGACGCCAATGGATCCCGCCCGACCTAGTTGGCTAGCCGCAGCGACTGGTGGCTGACAAGCTGCCACTTCCCTCCCTTCTTGGCAAACACATGCGTGAACGCCAGATGGTTGTTTCCGCCTTTGCCGTCGGTCGTGTAGGCCACCATCGCGTCGGCATTCACCACCGCGGCGCTGCCATAAACCCGAACCTTTATCTGGCCATACTTCACCGAAATGTACTTCTGCTTGCCGCTCTTCATCGATTCGATGTAGGCCGCCTTCGAATCGACCAGACCCGTCGAATGCAGGTAATGCAGGTCATCGGCCAACACACCGTCCAGAGCCGCAAAGTCGTTCTTGGTGATGGCATCGGCCCAGGCTTGCTCGGCCTTCTTCACGTCGTCTTCGGCACCGGCAAAGGCCATTGCCGTCGCCATCAGGGTAATCAGGAAAATACGCATACCGTCATTATGGCGTGATCTGCCCCAACACCACTGCCCGCCGCGCGCCGGTCGCCGACGGCAGATTGCCCGGCCGCCGCAGCCACGTCTGCCGCGCCAGCATGGCAAACGCCACCGCTTCTTTCGCCATCACCGGAATCCCAAACTCGGCCGTCGTCGTCACCCGCGTTTTTGGCAGCAGCGCCGCCAAGCGCTCCATGATCATCGGGTTCAGCGTCCCCCCGCCTGCCGCGATCAACTCGTCCGCCTCTTCCGACAAGCCGGCCGCAATCGACGCCGCCGTCAATTCCGTGGCCGTCGCCATCAGGTCTAGCAGCGGCACCTGCGTCGCCAGCAGCGCCGCGACGAACTCCCGGCCATACTGCTCCCGCCCACAGCTCTTCGGCGCCCGCTTTTTAAAATACAGCGCGGCGAGAAGATCGGCCAACAGCGGCTGATTCACCTGCCCCTGCCGCGCCAACTTCGCCCCCCGGTCGTAGGTCCGCTTGCCCTTCGAAACCACCCAGGCCAACTGGTCGATCACC
>JANODS010000162.1:0-1987 GCA_031412835.1 Acidobacteriota bacterium
TTGACAAGACCGGGGCCGGGGGGGCGTCCGTTGTATTCCGCCGCCGATATGGCGGAGTTGTATGAGAAAGAAGGGGCGAAGATTTTTAGCGCGTCTTGGTGGCGGCGGATCGGAACGCTGGGGAGTTTCGCGGAGGAGCGGTATTCGGCGGACGGCATCGAGGGAGTTCTGAAGGCGTACTTTGGGAAGACACGGTTGAAAGAGGCTTGTACGGACGTGATTGTGCCGAGCTATGAGATTGAGCGTCGGACGCCGTTTTTCTTCAAAAGCGCGATGGCGCGAGAGAGGGCGGAGTATGACTTTCCGATGTGGCAGGCGGCGCGGGCGACTTCGGCGGCACCGACGTATTTTGAGCCGGCGCGGGTGCCAGTGGGGGACTCGTCAGACTATTGGGCGCTGATCGACGGAGGCGTTTTCGCGAACAATCCGGCGGCGTGCGCGCTGGTCGAAGCGATTTCTCGGAATCCACGGGCGACGAAGTTCGTAGTGGTCAGCTTGGGGACGGGCGTGACGCTGCCGCGGATTTCGATTGAGCGGGCGAAGGGTTGGGGGACGGCAAGCTGGCTGCGGCCGGTGCTGGACATCGTGTTAGACGGAGTTAGTGCTACGGTTGATTATCAGTTACAGCAGTTACTGCCGGGGGACTATCAGCGGTATCAGGTGACGCTGCAGGCGAGTGACCAGCAGATGGACGATGTACGGCCAGAGAACTTGCGCAATCTGCGTTTGCAGGCCGAGGCGTTTTGCCGGGAGCGGAGCGGCGATTTGCGCAAGCTGGGGGAACGGTTGGTGGCGATTGGGGCGACCCGAGAGCGGCGGGCGGCCTAGCGAAAAGCGACGAACGGATCCTCGCAGCCGATGGGCTGGCCGGGAGGCGCTTCGAGGGGTTTGGCCATCGCTGGGGGCTTGCCGTCGCGTAGGAAGCGGTCGATAAGGGAGGCAGCGAGGGTGCTATCGCCCTTCATGAGGATGAGTTGGTCGAGGGCGATGACGCGGACCGAGGCTTGGGCTTCGTCATCGGCAGCGAGGGCCATGAGGTGCTGGAGGAGGACCATACGGGTGGCCTTTTGGATTTCGGCTTGGAGGCCGGTTTTCTGGATGGCGGTGAGGGCCATGAGCTCCTTGAGAACCGTAGAGAAGCTGGGGATTTCCCCATTTAGGGCGGCTTGCTGCTCCATGCGGGCGGCGCGGTCCGGATTGAGGAGCAGGCGGATGGTGAGGCTGGCGGCGCTTTCGGCCGCGGCGACAGGGTCGAAGACGAGGCCGGTGCGGGATTTGAATTGCTCGCGGGTGGCGGGGTAGCCGAAGGCGCGGGGCGGGAGCAGCTTGAGGAGGGCTTCCGGGAGGGCGAGGAAGCTGGGGGAAAGGGTGCGGAAGAGTTGCACTCTAGCGGCCTTTTGGTCGATGGGGGCAACGGGCTCGGCGATCTTCTGGCCGTCGCCGCGAAGGGCGTAGTTGTAGTCGACACCGCCGAGGAGCTTGGCGGCGGCTTCGGTTTGATAGCGGTGGAGCATGTAAATGGGGACGAGGGTGTCGGCGAGGGTCGACATGGGCTGGCCGACGGGGATGTTGTTTTGGCCGAAGCGCGTCAGAAGTTCGGTGCGGACGTTGACGAGGCGGTCGAGTTCGGCGACAGGGGAGCCGTTGTCCCAAAGATGGGCGACGGGGCTGGCGGAGCCTTCGTCGCGGGCATCCTCGTCGCTGAGGAAGCGGTAGGTCTTGTAGTCGAGGGGTTGGTCCTTGTAGCCCCAGGCGATGGCGATTTTGTCCCAGGGGCCGATGGCTTTTCCGTAGGCGTTGGCGAGGGAGGGCTTGCCGTTGACTATGTCGATTTTGGGGTGGGGGTAGTCCATGACGCTGGCGGAATTAGCAGCGAAGTTGTGGGCGAGGCCGAGGGTGTGGCCGACTTCATGGGCTGAGAGTTGGCGAAGACGGGCGAGGCCCATTTCCTTCATGGCGAGGTTGGCGGGCTGGCCGGTTTCGTAAG
>JANODS010000163.1:0-1568 GCA_031412835.1 Acidobacteriota bacterium
GGGAAGGTGAGTTCGCCGTTTTCGATCCAGAGGCCGGAGGCGCCGCGGGAGTAATCGCCGGTGACGGTATTGACGCCCTGGCCGATGAGTTCGGTGACGTAGAGGCCGGTGCCGACGGCACGGATGATCTCTTCGGAGGTCATCGAGCCGGCTTCGAGATAGAGGTTGCCGTGGCCGGTGCCGGGGCTGCCGGTGAGGCCGCGGGAGGCGTTGCCGGTAGTGGCGAGGCCGAGCTTGCGGGCGGTGTAGGTGTGGAGAAGATAGGTTTTGAGAACGCCGTTTTCGATGACGAGATGGCGGCGGCCGGGGACGCCTTCATCGTCGAAGGGGGAGGAGCCGAAGAGGCCGGGGATGTTGGGATCGTCAACGAGGGTGACGGAAGGGTGGGCGACGAGATGGTTGAGTTTATCGAGGAGAAACGAACTTTTGCGATAGATGGCGTCGCCGGTGACGGCGGAGAAGATGTGGCCGACGAGGGAGCGGGCGACGCGAGGTTCGAAGACGATGATGGCTTGTTGGGTGGGGACTTTGCGGGCACCTAGGCGACGGAGCACCCGTTCGGCGGCGAGGCGGCCGACGAGTTCGGGGGCTTCGAGTTTCGTGTGATCGCGACCGATGGTATACCAGTAATCGCGCTCCATGCGGTCGCCCGATTTGGCGACGGGGACGGCGGAGAGGGAGCAGCTTGAAGAGCGATAGCTGCCGAGGAAGCCGCGGGAGTTGGCGAAGACGCGGGTGCCGGAGTGGGAGTCAAAAGACGCTCCGTCGGAGTTGGTGATGCGAGGGTCGAAGGCGAGGGCGGCGGCTTCGGCGCGTTTGGCGATTTCGATCTTTTCGGCGGTGGAGAGAGTGTCGGGAGAATAGAGGCCGAGGTCGATTTCGAGCTGGCCGAGTTCGGACGCGTCGGGGAGGCCGGCGTAGGGATCGGCTTCGGTGATGCGGGCGATATCGATGGCGCTGGCGACCATCTGCTCGATGCCTTCGGGGGTGAGGTCGGAGGTGTAGGAGGACCCTTGCTTTTGGCCGAGGAGGACGCGGATACCGGCGCCGCAGGAGTCTGCTTCCTTGATTTTTTCCACTTCGCCGAGGCGGACGGAGACGGAGAATTCGCTGCCGTCGGAGAGGGTGCATTCGGCGTCGGTGGCACCGCTGAAGAGGGCCTGTTGGACGGCGTTGGCGGCGATGATGCGGAGTTCGGTTTCGGTCATTAGCGGGCGGTGCCTCCGACGGTCATCTTGTCGATGCGGACGGTGGGGATGCCGACGCCGACGGGGACGCTTTGGCCTTCCTTGCCGCAAATGCCGATGCCTTGGTCGAGCTTGAGATCGTTGCCGACCATGGAGATGTACTGGAGGGCTTCGGGGCCGTTGCCGATGAGGGTGGCACCGCGGACGGGGCGCGTGAGTTTACCGTTTTCGATGAGGTAGCTTTCTGAAGCGGAGAAGACAAAATTGCCAGAGGTGATGTCGACCTGGCCGCCGCCGAAGTTGGCGCAGTAGATGCCTTTGGGGACGCTGCGGATGATCTCTTCGGGGTCGGAGGAGCCGGCGAGCATGAAGGTGTTGGTC
>JANODS010000164.1:0-2555 GCA_031412835.1 Acidobacteriota bacterium
CCCCGCCGCTAGGGCACGCAGCTTATGATCCGGCTGGGCGGTGATGACTAAGACGGGCAGATAACCATCGGCCTCCATGGCCTTCAGTCCTTCCATCACCTCGAAGCCATCCAGACCCGGCATGTGCAGGTCCAAGAGAATTAAGCTGAAGTAGTTCTTACTGTGCAGTAAGCAGACTTCACCAGGATCGGTCGTCGAATGAACGTCGGTGTATCCGGCGACGCGCAAGATACCTTCGACCAACGCGACATTAGCGTCCTTGTCGTCGACGATTAGAATTTTAGCGTTCAGGATGTCGGCTGGAGTAATCAAGATTGCCCATCCAAGCCAACGGTTTTAGAGGCCGCTAACGCCAGCGCCAACTCCAGCGTGTCCATGAGCTGGTTGAGTTGAATCGGTTTGGTGAGATAGCGAAAGAACCCGGCGGCAAGGCCCTTTTCAATGTCGCGGGGCATCGCGTTGGCGCTGAGGGCCACGACGGGAATCGAGGCCGTGCTGGGGTCTTCCCGGAGGATCTTGAGCGCTTCAATCCCACTGATGCCCGGAAGATTGATGTCCATTAGAATCACATCCGGATGGTGAGCCCTCGCGAGTTGCACGCCCACGCTGCCATCCATCGCCGTGAGCAGCCGGATATCGGGGTGCCGCTCGATGAGCCGTTCCACCAGCTTCAGATTCGCCGGATTGTCTTCGACATACAGCACAGTCCGCGAGTTGACGGCGGAGGGCTGCGGCGAAGCGACCGGGACAGCGCTGGGTGCCAATTGGACCACATCCCGCTGCGGATCCACTGCCGCGTTCAAGTCGAACCAGAAAACGCTGCCCTTGCCGATCCGACTCTCCACGCCAATCATGCCGCCCATCAGCTCAACCAACCGTTTGCTCATTACTAAACCAATTCCGGTTCCCTGCACCGAACTCAGTTCCTGGCCCAAGCGATTGAAGGGCTGAAAAAGCTGGGCCTGCTTCTCTGGCGAAAGCCCCGTGCCGTTGTCCCGCACGCTGATGCGAACCGCTTCCGGCGTGCGCACCAAGCAATCAACCGCCACGGTCCCCCCAGGTCGGCCGTATTTAATGGCATTCGACAGAAGATTAAGCAGCACCTGCTTCAGCCGGGTCCGATCCGCCTCGACAAAGCACGGTGACTCGAAATGGGGAAAGGTCATCGTCACGCTTCGCTTCTGCGCTTGAGGCTCGATCATGGCTTGGCATTCGTTCATGACCTCCTTCAACGAAACGGGCTCCAGGGAAAGCGCGAGCTTTCCAGATTCCACCTGCGCAAGGTCCAGCACTTCGTTGATCAGATCCAGCAAGTACCAGCCCGCATGGAGAATCTGGTCAATACTCGTCTGTTGCAGGGCGGTCGGCGGGGGGCTATCGGAGCTGATCAGTTGGGCAAAGCCTAGGATGGCGTTGAGCGGCGACCGCAGTTCGTGGCTCATGCTCGATAGGAAATCGGATTTGGCCCGATTCGCTTTCTCGGCGGCCGCACTGGCTTTTTCGAAGCCCAGGTTGTTTTCCTGCATCGTGACTTCAATCCGTCGCCGATCAGTGACGTCGCGGGCGGAAGCAAAAACACCCTGCACTTTCCGATCCCGATCGTGATAGGTAGTGGCGTTGTAGGAAACCCCGGTCTCCTTGCCGTCTCGCGACCGGGCCGTGAGTTCATAGTCGGTCACCCGCCCGGTGGCCATGGCGCGCTTGCTACCGGCTTCGGCTCGCTCCGGATCGGTGAAGTAGTTTTTAAACGGTGCCCCGATGAGCTCATCGCGCGTGCAACCGGTCAGCGCTTCCATCTGCTTATTGACGTCGGTAATGATGCCGGCCGGGTCGGTGGTCATCAGCGCGTCAATGCTGGATTCGATCAACGAACGAGTGTAGAACTGCTGATCGCGCAGGCGCTGATCAAGGAGCTTTTGGTCGGCTTCCACCTGCTTTCGCGCGGTGTTGTCGGTTCCGATTAAGAGATACCCGATAATGCGTTCGCCGTCATCACGCAGCGCTGTGACCGAGACGACAGCGGGCAGTCGGCTGCCATCTTTTCGGATGTAGGTGAGTTCGTAAATGTCTTCGATGCCGCGGGAGGCTTTGAAAACGAGCGCCTCAAATCCGGGGGTGATAGGAGTAGCTAACTCGACGCTGAGCGCCTTGGCCCGGGCGACTAGCTCTTGCGGGTCAGAGAGGTCAGCCGGAGTAACAACGTCAACCACTTCACTCGCTAGATAGCCTAACATGCGCTCGGCTCCGACGTTGAATAACTGGATGACGCCTTTTTCGTCTGTCGCGATGCTCGAAAAGTTGGCGCTGTTGAAGATGGCGTCCTGCAGGGCACCGGTTTTTAATAGGGCGGCTTCGCGCCCTAACTCCGCGCCTGGGTCGACCGTGGCTACGCCCTCGGCAAGATTTGAATCTAAACCCACCTTGATCTTTCGCGGCAAATTCCACCCTTTGCCGGGCCAAGGGAACTTGGACGACCTCTTGTGGGGAGCAACCTCGGGGCCAAGCCTCAATGTTCCCAAAGCGTTGTCAAATAAAGATTTCATGTTTAGGTCAAA
>JANODS010000165.1:0-10693 GCA_031412835.1 Acidobacteriota bacterium
CTCGGGGCTGGCGTGGATGGAGTGGCACTGCGACGGGACCAAGACGGCGCGGCCCTTGACGCAAGTGATGGGCGGGATACCGACTCCGCTGGCGGAGTTGGTGGGCCGGATGATGGAGAAGGACGCGGGGAAGCGGACGGGGAGTTATCGGGAGGCGTTGGAGCAATTGGAGAGGCTGGTGGTGAGGACGCAGACGACGCAGCAGATACGGGCGTTGCAGGTGGCGCCGCCGCCGAAGAGGGGGTTTCCGGTGGGGATCGTGATTGGGCTTGTCGGAGTTGTCATCATCGTCGGTTTAGCGAGCTATTTCCTCGGCCGATAGGTCGGGTGTGCGATGTCCGTCCGATTTACTTTGGTTCTGAAGTGCAACCCTTGCATTGCAGAGCAACTCTTGATAACGTTGTCCTCGCGGTTGATTTCACCAAACCGCTTAGGTGTCCTCCACGATGAAACAGACCACGATACTGCGGATCCGGATAGCCGTTTTGGCGTCCTTCTTAAGCTGGGCGGGCCTTCCCGCGCTTGGCCAACAAGACCAAGGCCAGATTGCCGGCACCGTTCTCGATGCCAGCAGCGCGAGCGTGACGCGGGCGCGCGTTAGCGCGACCAGCATTCAAGGTGTATCTCGCTCGGTTGATACGGGCGAGAACGGTTCGTACGTTCTCACGAATCTGCCAGCCGGTTTGTACGATGTGAGTGTGCAGGCGGCGGGTTTCAAACGGTTCACGCGAACGGGTGTAAAAGTCGACGTGGCGGCCCGCAGTACAGTAGACGTGAGCCTCGAGCTGGGTGCCGTGAGCGAGTCGATCACCGTAGAGGCGACCGGCGTTCAATTGTCTCAGGAGACGGCGCAGATCGGGCGAGTAGTGGAAGCGCGCCAGATCACGGACCTTGCTTTGAACGGACGAAACCCGATTAACTTGGCGCTATTGAAGGCCGGGGTGGTTGGGGGGAACTTTAACAATTTCAACCCCAACAATCTGCACGAGAGTTTTTCCATCAATGGAGGCCGACGGAACGGGAACAACATCACGATTGACGGGGTGAACGCGATGCGGACACGCGGCGACTTTACGGGATCGGCGCAAGTTGGACTGCTGAACGTGGACACGATTCAGGAGGTGCAACTGCTCACGTCGACCTACCCGGCGGAGTACGGACGGGCGATGGACGGGCAGATGCGCTTCGTGACCAAGAGCGGCACGAAGGATTTTCATGGCACGGGATGGTGGTTTTTCCGCAACTCGGCGCTGGACGCCAATAGTTGGACGCGGAACCAGAGCCCGGTGTTGGACGACTATCGCCGCGCCGCGCCGTTCCGGTTCAATCAGCCGGGCTACGCGATTGGCGGGCCGGTTTATGTTCCGGGGAGATTCAATAAGAACAAGGACAAGCTCTTTTTCTTTGGGTCGCAGGAGTGGCTGATTTGGAGGCGGGAGCAGACGGTGACGGCGACGGTCCCAACCGATGCGATGCGCCGGGGCAATTTTTCGGAATTGTTGAGCCCGACCAATTCGTTTTTCCGGCGGACTCGACTAGTGAATGACCCGTTGGCCAACAACGTTCCGTTCGCGGGCAACATCATCCCGTCCAATCGCGTGAGCGCCAACGGTGCCGGTGTCTTAAACGCTTATCCGTCGCCGACGCCGGGATTTCTGCAAGGCACGGACAATTGGATCAAGACACTGCCGAACCCCCGCGAAAGCCGAAAGGATACATTTCGGATCGACTACTACGCTGGGAAACATCGGATCAACTTCACAGGGAACAACTATCTCCACTACGAAGACGCGCCGTTTAACACTGGGCTCGACCGGTCGAACTCGCGGTGGGACCGTCCAAACATGACGGGTGCTTTGAACGTGACCAGCACGTTGTCGCCGACGATTATCACTGACTTCACGTTTACGGCCGCGAACGACGTTGTATATATCGGCATCTACGATAACGAAGGGCAGCCGCGTTATCTGCGCGGTCAGTACGGCATGAACTTCCCCTACATTGTGCCCGGGGTGAAGCGGATTCAGGAGCGCATTCCTCGCGGGTTGATCAACGGTTTTGCGACGTTGGATGGATCGTCGAGGCCGGTTAGCTCATCGGGGCCGATGTACATGGCGGCCGGCAATATGACTTGGGTGAAGGGATCGAAGCACACGATTAAGTTCGGCGGATGGCTGTCGCACGACCAACAGAATAACAACGATCAAAGTGGTGCGCAGCAAAACGGCGAGTTCAATTTCCTTGATACGGGTCACCCGTTGACGTCGGGGCTGGCGGTGGCCAATGCGGCGCTTGGCAACTTCGACGTCTATACGGAGCAGGGACCGGCGGCGTATACGCTGCTGCGGAGTAATTCGCTGGAAACATATCTGCAGGACACTTGGCGGGCGACCAAGAACCTGACGATTGAGATGGGAATTCGCCACTCTCTGCATCAGCCGTGGTATGCGAAATGGAACGACATCGCGAATTTTGATGCCCGTTATTTTGACCCTGCGAAGCGCGCCGTGATTGATCCGCGGGGCGGTTACATTGTTTCGGGCGATGCGTATAACGGCATCGTTCTGCCGGGCAATGGTTTCCCGGAGTCCGCCCGCGGGAGGGCGAATGGATCGACCCTACCCAACGTGGACCGGCTGTTTCATGGCTTGCCCCGGGGCTTTGCCAACACCTATACGAACGCATTCGCACCCCGGCTAGGCTTGGCGTATCGGTTGGGAGCGAAGACAGTGGTCCGCGCCGGAGGGGGCATTTTTCATCACCGGCAGATGCACAATCAAGGGTCCCTTTTCCGTAACGCGCCGAACCAGATTCAAGTGCAGGTGTTCAACGGAGAGGTGGACCGCCCGGGCGGGGCGACGCGTCGCGATTTCCCGTTCTACATACGGGGAGTTGACTTGCGGTTCAAGTATCCGACCGCCATCAGCTACAGCCTTTCAATCCAGCGGGAACTACCCGGTTCGTTGTTGGCGGAGGTGGCGTATGTCGGCAAGTCGGCAACAAACCAGGAGCGAACCCGGAATGTGAATCAAATGGTGGCGGGTACGCTGCAAGCCAATCCGGGGCTCAACGCCAATGCGCTGCGACCGTACCTGGGTCTGGGCCAAGTGGACGTTACGACTCGCGACGGCCATAGCAACTATCAGTCGATGCAGTTCAGCCTGGACCGACGATTTCGCAGCGGACTGAGCTTTGGGGTCTCGTACACGTTCTCGAAGAATATCAGCGACATCCTCACTCCGTTCGATGCGTATCGGAACGTTCGGTCGCTGGATGACATGGATCGGCCGCACCTGTTGAACATCAACTACATTTATGAGCTGCCGTTCTATCGTGGCAAGCAGGGTTGGCAGGCTAAGACGTTGGGTGGGTGGCAATTGTCGGGCGTAATGTTCTTTCGCTCCGGGAGCCTGCTTTCGGTCACTGACGGAGTTGATGTGGCGGGAGTAGGCCAAGGAAGCGGCAATCAACCCTGGGACGTTTCCGGCAGCTTGGCTGTCAGCGAACGGGGCCTGGGCTTGCGGTGGTTCAACACAGCGGCATTCACGCGCCCACGGGACGGAACCTTTGGCAACGCGGGGCTGAACATCATCCGGGGACCTGGATTTCAGAACTGGGATGTGGCGCTGTTCAAGAGCATTCCGATCAGCGAGCGGGTGAAGTCTCAGCTTCGATTTGAGGTTTTCAATTTCCCGAATCATCCTTTGCTGAGCAATCCGTCCGGCAGTCCTCGGGCGGGCAACTTCGGATTGATCACAGCGAAGTATAGCGAGAGAAACGTGCAGTTGGGATGGAAGTTTACCTTCTAGGAGGCGCGCAGTGGCCGAATGAAGCGCAGTACATTCGGTTCGGTCTTTGTCGCTCTGGGCGTGGTTACCGCTGCGCCCGGCCACGAAGCCGGTGCTGGTGAGGCGCTGGTTGCTGGGCCCGGCGAGTACCCTGTGATGGCCCAGGTGGAGGCCGCCATGGTGTGGCTGCGAGAGCATAGCACCGACGCGACGCGGGACGGGATGGCTCGTTATGCGATCCCTTCCGAGCACGCTTTGGGTGTGGCGATGCGGGATATCAAAGCGTTGGGCAAACAACTGGGCACGACCAGGAGTTGGCGGCGCTCTGGAAGACCGGGGTATACGAGGCGCGGATGCTGGCGCCTTTCGTGGGGGATCCGGGGAGGATCTCAGCGGCGCAGATGGACGAGTGGTACGGGGAATTAGACAATGGGGCGTTTTGCGACGCGAAATGTTTCAACCTGTTCGACCGGACTCCATACGCTTGGGAGAAGGTGACGCGGCCGCCGTAGCGGTGGCCCATCGGCTGGCGAAGGCGCCCGGCGCGACCGCACGCCGGGTGGGTAAGGATGCGCTGCGCGAGTTGACGAGTGCGGGCGTAATGGAACGAGTCAGACGGCGCGGGTAGGCTGGCTGTAGGTATCCTGGACCCATGGATCGATTGACGGGGAAAGTGGCGCTGGTGACGGGCGCGGCGTCGGGAATTGGCGCAGGGATTGCGCGGGTGTTCCTGGCCGAAGGGGCAATCGTTTTTGTGAGCGATTTGGACGATGAGCGAGGTCGGCGAGTGGCAGAGGCGTTGGGCGGCGCGGCGGAGTACGTTGCTTTGGACGTTCGCGAAGAGGCGCAATGGGTGGCCGTAACGGACGGGATCGTGAAGAGGAAAGGTCGGCTGGACGTGGTGGTGAACAACGCGGGGATCACGGGGTTCGAGGGAACCGAGGCGCGGCATGACCCGGAGCACGCGACGCTGGCCGACTGGCGGGCGGTGATGGCGACGAATCTCGACGGGACGTTTTTGGGTTGTAAACATGCGATTCGGGTAATGCGGGCTGAGGGAGAGGGCTCGATCATCAACATCTCGTCGCGGTCCGGGCTGGTGGGAATTCCGGGGGCGGCGGCGTATGCAGCGAGCAAGGCCGGTGTTCGAAATCATACGAAGACCGTGGCGCTGTACTGTGCGGAGCAGGGCTGGAACATTCGATGCAATTCGATTCACCCGGCGGCGATTTTGACGCCGATGTGGGAGCCAATGTTGGGGAACGATGAAGATCGCCAGGCCCGGATGGATTCGTTCGTCAAGGACGTTCCGTTGGGGCGATTTGGCAGCGTGGAGGAGGTGGCGGCGTTGGCGGTGCTGCTGGCTTCGGACGAGGTAAAGTACATGACCGGGGCGGAGTTGACGCTTGACGGGGGCTTGTTGGCGGGGTCGGCGATGACTCCGAAGCGCAAAGATTGAACGAAGTACGGGCGAGAATCGTATAGGCGTAAATGACGACTGCGCAGAACCGACTTCGCCTTTGGCCTGGGGTATTGATCGTGACGCTGACTTGGCTGATTCGGTTTGGCCTGCCGGTGCTGGTGCCGGAGGCGCTGCCGTATGCGGTGGGTGGCGGATTGCTCGGCGGATTGATTGTGCTGGGTTGGTGGGCTTTCTTCAGCAGGGCGCAGGGGCTGGAGCGCTGGGGGGCCTTGGCGGTCATCGTGGCTGGGTTGGGGGTGACTTCGCAGTTCCTGCACGCATCGATTACGAAAGGAATGATGGGGATGATGTTTTGGATTTATGCGATCCCCGTGGCGAGTTTGGGGTTAGTGATGTGGGCAGTGGCGAGCCGGGGATTTTCGGCGGGACTGCGCCGGACGACGATGGTGGTGAGCATGGTGCTGGCCTGCGGCGGGTGGACGATGGTGCGGACGAACGGGATCACGGGAGAGGCGGTGTCGGACTTCACTTGGCGGTGGACGCCGACGGCGGAAGAGCGGCTATTGGCTCGACCGATGGAACCGGTGGCTTTGGTGGCGAAGGTAGTGCCCGAGGAGCCGATTGTTGTGCCAAGGGTGCCCGTTCCAGCGGTGGTGAAGCCGCTTGCTAGCTGGGCGGGATTTCGCGGGCCCAATCGCGACGGTGCTTTGCGCGGCGTGAGTATTGAAACGGACTGGGCCGCGAAGCCGCCGATGGAGATGTGGCGTCAGCCGGTGGGGCCGGGCTGGTCATCGTTAGCGGTAGACGGCGATCGGCTTTACACGCAAGAGCAACGAGGGGCCGAGGAGGCCGTTTCCTGCTATCGGGTGGGGACGGGGAAGCTGGTGTGGCGGCATGTGGACGCAGCGCGATTTTGGGAGTCCAATGCGGGGGCGGGGCCGCGGGGCACGCCGACGCTGCATAACGGCAGAGTCTATACGTTCGGGGCGACAGGAATTTTGAACGCGTTGGACGCTGGGGACGGAGCCGTAAAATGGTCGCGCGACGTTCCGAAAGACAGCGAGGCGAAGGTGCCGGGATGGGGGTTTTCGAGTTCGCCGTTAGTGGTTGACGACTTGGTGATTGTGGCGGGCGGAGGCCGGTTAGTGGGGTATGACTTAGTCACTGGCGAGCCAAGGTGGTTAGGCCCGAAAGGGGGCTCAGGTTACAGTTCGCCCCATTTGGTGACGATTGCGGGCGTGAGGCAGATTGTGCTGATGAGTGGTCCCGGTGCGACGAGCCTGGCCGTGAAAGATGGGGCGAGGTTGTGGGACCATGCGTTGCCGGCGAATGCCCGCATCACGCAGCCGGCGTTGACGGCGGAAGGGGATTTGCTGCTGAGCGACGGCGAAGGGAACAATTTGCACCGGGTGGCGGTGTCGCAGGGGGCGAGCGGATGGACGACGGAGGAACGCTGGAGTTCGAACGGTCTGAAGCCGTACTTCAGCGATTTCGTGGTTCACAAGGGCCACGCGTATGGGTTCGACGGCAGCATTCTGGCGTGTCTCGACTTAAAGGACGGCAAGCGTAAGTGGAAGGGGGGCCGGTATGGACATGGGCAGATGATCCTGCTGGCGGATCAGGATCTGCTGTTGGTGTTGACCGAGGAAGGCGAGTTGGCTTTGGTTTCGGCGGTGGCGGACGGGTTCATGGAGAAGGCTCGTTTCCGGGCGATCGAAGGGAAGACGTGGAATCATCCGGTACTGGTGGGGGATGTCCTGTTAGTACGCAATAGCGAGGAGATGGCCGCGTTTCGACTGGCGATGCCGCGGCGCTAAGTAAGTGCTCGGCCGACCGGGGATCGACGGCGGGCCATTGCGTGGGCTGTGCTTTACAGTCGAAACAGCTTGTCTGACTTTTTCCCTTTGAAGGCGTTCCGAGTATCGACTAGAACGGGCGAGGCGGCGAGAATCGCCTCGGCATCGAAGGCGGCATGATCAGTGACGAGGACGACACAGTCAGCGCGTTCGCACCCAAGGATCACTTCTTCGGAGCGCATATCGAGACCGTCGATTTTCAGATGCGGCACGAACGGGTCGCTGTAACTGAGCTGGGCTCCGCGCTGTTTCAACAAATGGATGATGTCGAGCGCGGGAGACTCGCGGACGTCTTCGATGTTCTTCTTGTAGGCAACCCCGAGCATGTGGACTTTCGAGTCTCGAAGCGGCTTGCGATTTTCGTTTAAGGCGTGTTGGACTTTGTCCACAACGAAGTGCGGCATCTGTCCGTTGATGTAGCCGGCTAACTCGATGAACCGGGCTTCAATGCCTTGCTGGCGAGTCTTCCAGGCTAAGTAAAAGGGGTCAACGGGGATACAGTGGCCACCGAGTCCGGGGCCGGGGTAGAAAGGCATGAAACCGAACGGCTTCGTCGCCGCGGCGTCTATGACTTCCCACACGTTGATGCCCATGCGGTCGCACATCATCGCCATTTCGTTGACTAGACCAATGTTGATCATGCGAAACGTGTTTTCGAGTAACTTCACCATCTCGGCGACGCTCGTCGAGGTAACTGGAACGACGGTGTCGAGCGATTGAGCATAGAACAAAGCGCCAAGTTCCGTACAGGCTGGAGTGATCCCGCCGACTACCTTCGGAATGTTGCGCGTTTGATACTTGGCGTTGCCGGGATCGACCCGTTCCGGGGAGAAGCAGACGAAGAAATCTTCACCGACTTTCAGGCCGGACTTCTCAAGCATCGGCAGAACGAGTTCGTCCGTGGTTCCCGGGTAAGTCGTCGACTCAAGAATCACGAGGGTCCCCGGGCGGAGATACTTGGCGATCTGCTCAGTAGAACTTACGATGAAGCTCATATCGGGATCTTTGGTTTTGCGGAGCGGTGTAGGGACGCAGATGTTAATCGTGTCCATTTCCGCAAGCTTCGAAAAGTCATTTGTCGCGCGGAAAAGTCCGTTTTCAACGAGCGGCGCGATGACCGTATCGGGGACATCCTGGATATACGACCGGCCCTGATTCAGCGTGGCGATCTTGTCTTCGAGGACATCGAAGCCCACGACGCTAAATCCAGCCCGCCCAAATTCGACGGCCAAAGGCAGGCCCACGTAACCCAAACCAACAATTCCGGCCACGGCCTTCTTACTGACGATTTTCGCCGCCAAATCTTCTTTATGCGTCATGTGCTTCCTTCCAGAAAAATGTTCCAACCCCGATCAACTCCGCCGGCCCAACCATCACTACGTCCTCATCGGCAGTTGGCCAACGAAACGCTAGCGGGCCCGCCGGAGTATTTACCGTCACCGCCCGACCGACGATGCCGCGAAGCATCGAGGCGACCGCCGCGCCCGTCGACCCCGTACCCGAACTGTTCGTCACCCCAACACCGCGTTCAAAAAAACGGACATCCAAATTCAACCCATCCACGTGCCGCACGAACGACACGTTGGTCCGCTTCGGAAACCGCGGATCCTTTTCAATCACGGCACCCATGGCCGACCAATCGAAATCGAAATTCTCGACGAACACGACGCACTGGGGGTTCCCGACGTTCAAAATCGTGCAGTTGACGATCTCATCGCCGACGACGAGCGCTTCCCGCTCCGCTTCGACCGACGGCCGACCCATATTCATCTCGAACAGAAACTCATTGCCTGATCGCTCCAGCCGCCGCAACTGCTTTTCGCCTCCGCCGGTCTGGATACGAATCGCCTCTGGCTCGTAGCCACACGCCATGGCCCAAGCGGCCGCGCAGCGCGTGCCGTTGCCGGACATTTCCACCTCTCCGCCGTCGGGGTTAAAGAGACGAATCCGCATCCCGTCCGCCGGGCGATCGCACACCAACCAGCCGTCCGCTCCGATGCCGGTATTTCGATCACAGATGGCGATGGCGGCTTCCGGGAGGCGACCAAGGGGCACCTCGTCGGCCCACGTTAGTAAGAAATCGTTTTTGGCGCCGTGCGCCTTGGCAAACGGGATAGGCATAGGCATTAGCGTCGCACGCGGCGATAAATCTCCACGGATCGAGAATTTTTCACTTCTATTAGTTTCACACGCCGATAGAGGGAAGACTTCGCTAAAACCTCACTCACCGCGTCGTCGCGGAAGGCGACCGCCCATTCTTGCCACAGGAATAGGTCGGGCCGTTGCAAGAGCGCCGGAAAATACAACCCGTTGCCTTCGTGGACGGTCTCGCGCAGGGGGATTCCGGCGTCGCGAAAAATGCCGGTGAGGTCGCCGAACGGCGCGACGATGCCCGTTCCGCGCTCGTAGTTGGCGGCCAGATAGTCAGCCGCTTCCTTGGTCCACGCGCGGCGCGATTCGGAGTTCACCTGCGACTCTTTCCACGTCACCCAGCCATCCGCCTTCGGATAGAAGATCCACGGCATGACGCCGACAGCCACCACCAAAGCTGCCATCCAGGCCCGCGGCCAAATGGCGACGAGAGCGGCACCGCCGAAGGCCAACAGCGGGATGACGGCCATGCCGTAGCGGGTGTTGTAGTAGCTGTGGGGCCACAGGTGGGGCACGTGGATGGGGGTGCCGGAGCCGTGGAGGCTCAAGACATAAAACGCCGGCGCCATGGCGAGGAAGAGCACGAGCCACCATTGGCGACGGACCACAGCGACGGCCGTTCCCACGACTCCGACGCCAACCAAGCCCCACCCGCTGACGAGCTGCGCGGCAGCACCGAAATATTGCAAAGCCTTTAGCCAATCGCCGCGACCGGGATAGTCCGCTCCGCCCTGGATGGCCATCGCCGAACTTTGGCCGCGATAGAAATCGAGCCAGTCGCCGTGGAAAATCTCGTTGTGGGCGAACCAGTAGAACGGCCCGATCGACGCGAGCGAGCCGACGCCGAGCGCCGCGCGCCACCCCCGGGTGAAAAGAAAGAACGCGACGACACCCGGGATCAAGAACCAGCCTTCATAACGGGTCAGTGTCGCGCCCAGTAGGCCGAGGCCGGCCAGCGTGGGGGACGACCGCGCCATCGCGTAGAGCACCGTCATGGTGCAGGCGAAGAAGACCGATTCGGTCATGGCAATCGACTGCAGGTAGAGTACGTTCGGGTTCAGGGCGAAGAGCAGGACGGCCGCCCACGCCGCGGCGGGCGCGTCCCACAGGCGGCGGACAGTGCTATATAGCATTCCGCCAGCCCATAGGAAGCAAAAGCCGGAGACGACCGACGCCGCCAACCCGCTGCGCCACCAAGCGTCCACGCGAACAAACGGCAGCATCAGAGCATGCGGCAACGGCAGCCACACCGTCCCGATCTGCTCGTAGCCCGGCGTCCGCGAATCGACGATGCGCCGGGCGATGTTCAGATGAGCGGTCGCATCGCCCCAATACAGCAGGTAGCCGTGCTGCCAGAACCAAGCGATGGCGGCCACGCTGAGTCCCAGCAACACCGGCAGTACCGCCAGCACCGGAGGCAGCGTCCAACGCCGCTTCTTGCTCTTTTTTCCTTTAGAAGTCCGTGAACTTCCGGA
>JANODS010000166.1:0-4974 GCA_031412835.1 Acidobacteriota bacterium
TCGAGTCGCCGGACTCCTATACGACGCCGCAAATTTGGAAAAACGGCAAGCAGGTGGAGTTGATTATCACAGGCGGCGACGTCGTGACCGGCCATGATCCAATCAGCCTGAAAGAGCTTTGGCGGGCGAACGTCTTGAACCCGGGGAACAATCCGATGAACCGGATTATCGCATCCGCGGTTGTGAAGGATGGGTTGATTTATTGTCCCACCCGAGTGAAGCCGCTGACGGCTCTACGGCCCGGCGGGCGCGGCGACGTGACGGCGACTCACGTGGTTTGGCAGAACCCGAATGGACCGGATGTCCCATCGCCGGTGACGGACGGGAAGTACTTGTTTGTGACCAATGATCGAGGGATTTTGTGGTGTCTCGATGCGAAGACCGGGAAGGAGATTTGGGGCGGCCAGCGGATCAAGTCAGCGATCTATTCGGCCAGCCCGGTCCTTGCGGATGGCAAACTTTACGTGACCAGCGAGGACGGCATGGTGACCGTCGTGAAGGCGGGTCCAACGTTCGAAGTGCTCGCCGAAAACGACATGAAGGAATACACGCTTTCTTCGCCCGCAATCTCCGACGGGCAGATTTTCATCCGCACCGCCGGAGCGTTGTACGCGATTGGCGCGCGCCGGTAATCAGCCTTTCGGCTTGAAATAAAACACCATGGCGGCTCCGCCGGCGGTGATGATGTAACCGAGGAAGAGCAACGGGTTCACTTTGCCTTCCGGGGGATGCAGATACATCGTAAACAAAACGTTGATGAGCGGAGCACCGCCGAAGACGATGGGCATAACGTAGTTCGGGACGCCGCCATTCTTGAACGCGAAGATGATGCAGATGGCTCCAATCGCCCCGAGGGCACCACCGAGCGAGGCATTGATTACGCCGCCCCGGTCAAAGGATCCCATTCCACCACTGGTCGAGAGTTGGAACATGGGGACGAGAACGCCGAGCAGAAAATACGCCCCTCCGACGCACAGCAGGGCTTTCATAGGATTTCCGAGTTTCACTTGACCGGTGTGCAATATGGGGCCATAGATTCCCCAAGCGAACATAGCGCCGAGCGCGAAAAGCAACCAGAGCATACTGCGTTTTTTCTCCTTGGATGACATGGACCCTCGATTATGGCAGATCAGAATTGCAGGCGAAGGGCAAATTGAATTTGCCGCGACGAAGTGACGGTGGATCGGATGCGTCCGAAGGCACCGATCGGCCCCGTGGTGGTCGAAATCGACATCAAATTCGGGATGCCGAAGTTGCTGTGATTGAACAGATTGAAACTTTCAGCCCGGAACTGAAGGCGGGCGTTTTCGTTCCATCCGCGCAGCGGGAACGATTTGAGAGCGGCTAGGTCAAAACTTTTCAAGCCCGGCCCGATGAAGGTGCCGCGGCCTAAGTTGCCCAGGTTCCCCGGCGCGGAAAGCACAAAGGCCCTTGGGTCGAAGTACTGATCAGGTCCGCCAAGCACGGCTGTTTGGTGAGTGTATCCGGGGGCGAGCGAGGCTCGGTCCTGCCCTATTCCGGGTCCGAGGGAGGGGGACCAACCAGACCGTGAACGGTTGCCGCTGACGAAAACCGTCAGTGGGCTACCGGAGCGGAAATTGTTGATGCCGGCGAGTTGCCAGCCGGAGAAAGCGGCCTTTTGCCATCCCGTCGACGATCGGGCGAAGGGGAGATCGTAAGTGAAATTAACGACCCAATTGTGCTTGGCGTGAAAGTCCGACAGACCCTTGTTGTAGTTGAAGCCGGAGAACTCGGGCATGGCCGACGTCGTGCCGTTGGTGCCGTCCGAGAAGAACGTGGACGCTTGGGTCGTGTCGAGGTTGCGGGCGAACGTGTACGAGCTCTGGAACTGCAAGTCCCGACCGAGACGTTTGCGAACTTCGAGCAGGCCAGCGTGATACCAGGAGTTCCCGTCGCTGGACTTAAGTTCGATCGTGGCCCAATTCGGATTGCGGCGAGGCGCTCCGACCGGGAAGAGCAGGGAACCGTCAGCCTGGCGAACAGGTTCGACGATATTCACGTCGTTCGAACGAAGCAGGTGAATGCCCCGCGCGCCTGCGTAGCCGATGGTCGAAACGATGCCGCCCGGCAATTGATGCTGCACGTTGAGGTTCCACTGCTGGACATACGGATTCTTCAGATTGAACTCAACAGGGCGCACTGTGTTTCCGATGGCCCGCGCGAACGGAGGATTCGGAAAAGTTGGATTGGCGATCGAGACGCGCGGCGTGGCCGGGGGATTAGTGACGGTCACAATCAGATTCTGTTGATTGTTGGTGTTGAAGAACAGGCCGTAGCCGCCACGGAATGAGGTCTTGCCGGTGCCGAAAACGTCCCACGCGAAGCCAATGCGGGGAGAGAAGTTTTTCTTGGTGGGATTGGCATAAAGCGGCCCGGAGACGGGGAGCACGTCGGTGAAGAGGTTCTTCATGTTGGAGTCCCGGCCGTAGATATCTTGGGGCATGGTGGCGTACTCGTAACGCAGACCGGGATTGAGCGTGAAGCGGGGGCTGATCTTCCACGAATCCTGAATGTAGAAGCCCATTAGAGTGAAGCGCCAGTAGCGGTCAAACGTAGCTTGCGGGGTGAGGCCCAGGAAACGGGCGGGGCGGTTTTCGAGAAAGCTTCGAATGTCATTGAAGCCGAAGGTGCCCAGCGAAAACGTCGGGTTCACCATATTCATCTGATACCGTTCGGCCATCATGCCGACCTTAATCAGATGGCTGCCCCGGGTTAACGACACGCCGGTATCAAAGCTGAACACGTTCTGGGTCAGGCGCAAGTTGGCCGAGCTTTGCGTGCCGAAGCGGGGCATGCCGCCGATATCGATATTGCCCGTCGTGCCACGACCGGGCACGAATTCGGAAAGTGGGCTGGCCGTGTTCGCCCGGATGTTCTGGCCGACCCGGGTTCGACTGAATCCGCCGCGCACATGAAAGAGCGTCTGCGACGAGAGGATGTGCCGATATTCGGTTGTAAAAAACTGATTGCGCGAAAGGAATTCGCGGGGGAACTGCGGAAAGTCGGTGGGAAGAAACTGCCCGGCATCGTCCCAGGTGTGGCGGGCGAAGAGCTGGCCCCGGGTGCCGATGTTGCGGTCGTAGCGGCCTTGGAGAAAGTTTTGATCGACCGTCTGGTTGAAGCCGAAGGCGTAGTCGGCCAAGCCGCCGCCGCGGGCCGTGCCGTTGGCGCGGGGGATCTCATTCAAGAAAGGGACGATCGCTGGATTGATAGCAACCGGGCCGTCGGGCAGAACACCGCGACGCGCGTTGTCGTCGGGCACGGTGGAGGTGATCGTTCGCCCCAGCCGATCCCGCAGGCCTTCATAGGTAAAGAAGAAGAAATCTTTGTCTTTGCGAAGGGGGCCGCCGATGCTGCCCCCGAACTGGTTGCGTTTGAAGTCGGGGCGCTTCGCAGGGTCGAAGAAGTTGCGGGCGTCGAAGTTGTCGTTCCGCAAAAAATGAAATAGGCTCCCGTGCCAATCGTTGGTACCCGACTTGGTGATGGCGTTGATCTGGCCGCCGCTATTTCGGCCGAACTCGGCGCTGTATGTATTCACTTCGACGCGGAATTCACGGATCGCCTCGACCCCGAGGACGGTGCCCGCCGCCGACCCGGCCGGTCCGTTCGTCATATCGTTTTGCGGCGTCCCATCAAGCAGGTAAACGTTCGATCGGGGGTCCTGGCCGTTGATGGAAGTACCCAGGCCATGCGCGACCACCGATCCGCCGTCGCGATGAGGAAAGGCCACGACGCCCGGCTGCAACAGCGCCAGATCGGTGTAGTTGCGGCCGTTCAGTGGCAGTTCCCGCATCGTGGATTCACTCACGAGATAGGCAAGTTCGGACGAAGAAGTGTTGATTTGCGAGGCCGAAGCCGTGACGGTCACCTCCTGATCAATCGCGCCGACTTCGAGCGTGACGTCGATCGTCGCCGCCTCATTCACGGTCAGGACGATACCCTTACGGAGAATCGGCCGAAAGCCTTGGGCCTTGATCCGCACTTCAACACTACCCGTCGGCAGCGCCGGCAGCCGAAACAGCCCGGCTCCATTCGTCAACGCCTGGCGCACCAAACCCGTCGCCGTCTGGGTCACCGACACTTCGGCCCCTTGCAGTACGCTTCCGCTGGGGTCGTGAATCGTTCCGCTCAACGTCGCCGTGGTCTGGCCGTAGCCCGCCGCCAGAAGGGACAAGAAAATACCGGTCGCTCGCACCAATTGCAAAACTGCACCTCTTCCATTAAGGGTAACAAAGCGACCGGGCTCTTCCCTTATTTTCCAGAATATCGGGCCAGCACCGCTCCCCCCAGAGTCCATGCGATCCAGGTATCGATCACATCGACGACCGTGTAGTGCAGCGATTGGCTCATCCAATTCCAATTGTTCAGGTTCGTGAACAGCCCCAACGCCAAGCCAATAAGGGAGACGAAAACGAACCGCGAAAGGTAACCACGCAACTGCCCCATGCCCATCAAGTAGGCGATGATGGCGGCGACGACGAGATCGATCAGCACGCCCCGAACGAACATGTCGGGCGACATCATCTGCCCGCCGACCGCCTTGTAAGCAATTACCGCAACCGGCCCTGCCGCATACTTTTCCGCCATTGCCTTTTCCTCGCCAGAGTTGCCGGGCAGCATATACATGCGATCTTCTGGCAAATTCGCCCGGAGCACGGCGGCCACAGCGGCTTCGTCCTTCACCGAATGCAACGCCGCATTGTGGAACGGCAGCGCCACCCACGAGGTGCCTTGCCAAACAAAAACGGCCAAAGCGGCCAATAGAACAAAGAGGGTTTGTTTCATCGTGCCCAGCATTCTATTGGATTCGCCGCTCGACCGCATCCCCTAGTCTTGTCCAATACAAGATGAGCCTGGAGAACCGGTCGATTCCAACACAAGATGAGCCTGAAGGTGTCCGGATGGGCCAAGCTGGGGATTGCTCATTCGAATGCAGCAGACTGAGAATCCGAG
>JANODS010000167.1:0-11306 GCA_031412835.1 Acidobacteriota bacterium
CGATCCATCATCCCCGTCCCTTTCCCCATCATCTCCATCGCCGCCTGCATCTCTCCCTTTCGGAAGAACTCGCCGCTCTGGAAAAACAATCCGCCCCCCATCCAAACCAGCGCCTCCGCATGGTTCGGCTCCGCCGCCAGCGTCGCCTCGGAAATCTTCATCCCCTTGGCCATCGCTTCCGTATCGCCCGCAAAACCGGCGAAAAACATCTCTCGAACCTTGTGGTCAAACCGGGCCGGCTCCTGGGCCAGCACGATCGTGGCAACTGCAATCAGCGAATAAAGTGTATGTGAGGTCTTCATGTTTCCATCCTGCCCCCAAGCTTTCTAAATCCCTCGGCCCATCCGACGAACCGTCTTCCTTATCCGACGAACCGTATCTTTCGTATCCTGAGTTGTTGACTCCCCCAAAGAACGATTGGATCCCCACCCTGACGATGCTCCTGGTCAGCCTCATCAGCTACATCGACCGGAACACCCTCGTCCTCCTCGCCCCCGTCATCCTCGAAGAAATGCACCTCTCCGGCGAGCAGTACGGCTACGTCGTCAGCGGCTTCAGCATCGCCTACATGCTCTCCAACGTCCTCTGGGGCCATTGGATGGACCGCTTCGGCATCAGAGCTACCATGACCATCGCCGTCGCCTTCTGGACCCTTGCCAGCGTCTCCCACGCCTTCACCATCGGCTTCGTCTCCCTCTTCGCCGCCCGCTTCGCCCTCGGCTTCGGCGAAGGCGCCACCTTCCCCGGCGGCCTTCGCACCGCCTTCCAAACCCTCCCCCCGGAACACCGCGCCAAAGGCGTCGCCGTCGCCTACTCAGGCGGCTCCCTCGGTGCCGTCGTCACCCCGTTCATCATGTCCCCCGTCTTCCAAGCCTTCGGCTGGCGCGGCGCCTTCTGGTTCACCGGCTTCGTCGGCCTCGCCTGGCTCCTCCTCTGGCAGTTCATCAGCCGCCGCCCCGCCATCCAAAAGCCCGTCGAGATCCCCCAAGCGAATACCGCCCACCCCCGGCTCACCGACCCCCGCCTCTGGAGCTTCATCCTCATCTACGCCTTCGGAGCCCTCCCCCTCGGCTTCGTGCTTTACTACTCATCCCTCTACCTCCGCGCCCTCGGCCTCTCCCAAATCCAAATCGCCCAACTCCTCTGGGTCCCGCCCCTCGGCTGGGAGGTCGGCTACTTCTTCTGGGGCTGGTTTACTGACCGCGCCCGCGGCTCCCTCCGCACCGTACTCACCATCCTCACCATCCTCAGCCTCCCACTCGCCGCCGTCCCCTATCTCCCCGGCGTCATCGCCCCCCTCGTCGCCATGTTCTTCGCCATGTTTGTTACCGCCGGCTTCATCATCGCCGGCGTCGCCTACGGCACCAGCGTCTTCGGCACGAAGCACGCCGGCTTCATCGCCGGCCTCGGCGCCGGCTCCTGGTCCGCCCTCGTCGCGCTTACCATGCCCATCTTCGGCCGCCTCTTCGACCAGAAGCTTTTCGAAGCCTCCTTCCTCCTCGCCATCTGCTTCCCCCTCATCGGCATGGGCACGTGGCTGTTCGTCAACCGCCGTCCCCCTGCTATCCTGGGCGAACGCAATGCTTGATCCATCTCAAATCGCCGTCGGCGTCATCTGGTTCGTTGTCTTCCTCCTTTCCGCCACCGCCCACGAAGCCGCCCACGCCTGGGCCGCCCTCCGCGGAGGCGACTCGACGGCTTACCACTTCGGTCAAGTCACCCTCAGCCCTCTCCCCCACATCCAGCGCGAGCCCTTCGGCATGCTCCTTTTCCCCTGGCTCACATTTTTCATGAACGGTTGGATGATGGGCTGGGCCAGCGCCCCCTATGATCCCTACTGGGCCATCCGCTACCCCCGCCGCGCCGCCTGGATGTCCCTCGCCGGCCCCGTCGCCAACTTCATCCTCGCCGCCATCGCGGCCGTTCTCATCCGCGTCGGCCTCCTCATCGGCCTCTTCCGCCCCGGTTCCACCATGCGCTTTACGGACGTTGTTCAAGCCGCCGACGGAGCAGCCACTCCTATCGAAGCCATCGCCACGCTCCTCAGCATCATGTTCGCCCTGAACATCCTGCTCGGCGTCTTCAACCTCATCCCTCTTCCCCCCCTCGACGGCTTCACCGCCATCGGCCTCGTCCTCCCCGAAGCGATGGCCGGCAAGCTCCGCGAGTGGCAGGTCACCATGGGCGGTTACCAGATCATCGGCATGTTGATCGCCTGGCAGGTCGCCGGCTACGTCATCGGCCCGGCTTACTACGTCGGTCTCACCATCCTCTTCCTGGGCTATTGAATGCGCTTATCCACGACCACTTCGCCGCCTTTCATCACCCACCGCACCTTGTCAATCACTACCCGGATATCCGCCAACGGATCCCCCTCCACCGCCACAATATCCGCGAAATAACCCACCCGCAGAGCCCCCAGCGAAGCTTCCTGCCCCAATAACGCCGCCCCATTCACTGTCGCCGCCCGCAACGCCTGCTCCGGCGTCATCCCCGCTTTAACAAACCACCCCAACTCCCGTGTATTCTCCCCAAACATAGACCGCACCGCGTCCGACCCCATCGCAAACCGAACGCCCGCCTTAAAAGCCATCCGCGCCGTCTCCAAATTCCGCTCCCGAAACGCGTCCAAATTCTTCACCGACTCCGGCGCAAAATTCAGCACGTTAAAGTTCTCCGCGTAAAACCGATTATGGTCAATCGTCGGCACATAAAAAGTCTTCCGCGCCACCATCTCCTGAATCGTCGCCGCGTCCATATCGGTCGCGTGCTCCAACGTATCCGCCCCCGCCCGCACCGCGTCCCGCGCCCCCTCTGGCCCATAGCTATGAATCGCGATCCGCTTCCCGTTCCGATGCGCCGCCTCCACCGCCGCCTTCATCTGCTCAAACGAAAACGTCTGCACCCCCGTCACGTCCTGCCCCGACCCCGTCGACCCGAACATCTTGATCCAGTCCACCCCCGCCTTCGCCCGCTCGTCCACCGTCTTGGCTAACTCCTCGGCGCTTACTGCGGCATCCCCGGGCCGCCGAAACAATCCGCCGCCGGAAACAAACATCCGCGGCCCCTTCATCGCCCCACTCGCAATCAAATCCCGCATCGCCACGTCGGCGTAGTTACTCGCATTTAAATCACGAACTGAGGTCACCCCGGTCTCCAGCGTCCGCCGCGCGTTTTCCTGCGCCAGAAAAACCACCGCCGCCCCCCGCCCCGCCGCGCTCACCGGATTCTTCAGCAAAAACGTCATATGCGTATGCACGTCGATCAAACCCGGAATCGCCGTATAGCGCGATAAATCCACCGCGTCCGCCCCACACGCCCCAATACTCTCAATTCGCTCTCCACTCGTATGGATGCAAACGCCCTTAATCACCTTCTCCCCATCCCACACCGCCCCAAACCGATAAGAACCACCAAACGCCGACGTCAAAAGCAGCAAGTAACCGATCCAGGGGTAAAGGGACATGGAATCAGAATAGCGGCTTTGCTAGAATTCCCCCCAGGAGATTCCACCTATGGCTCGTAAACTCTCTCGCCGTCAACTCGCCGCCGCCTCTCTACTGGCCGCCCCCGCCCTCGCCGCCCCGGCCAAACTTAACCCCGGTGCCTTCTCGGTCAGCCTGGCCGTCAAAGACATAGCGGCTTCAAAACTCTTCTACGAAAAACTCGGGTTCACCGTCTTTGGCGGAGAACAAGCCAAGAACTGGCTCATCATGAAGAACGGCGATCACATCATCGGCCTCTTCCAAGGCATGTTTGAAAAAAATATCCTCACCTTCAATCCCGGCTGGGATCAAAACGCCAAAAAACTACCCGCCTTCGCCGACATCCGCGAACTCCAAAAACAGCTCAAAGCCCAAGGCTTGAAGCTCACCACCGAAGCCGACGAAACCACCAAAGGCCCCGCCAGCTTCACCCTCGCCGACCCCGACGGCAACCAAATCCTCTTCGATCAACACGTCTAACTTACGACAACAACAACTCCAAATCCTCCCGCTTCAAATCCCGAATCAAACTGTTATCCCCCTGGATAATCGAAGCTGCCAAATCCCGCTTCGATTTCTGCAACTCCAACACCTTCTCCTCCACCGTATCCCGCGCAATCAGCCGATACGCAAACACCGGTCGCATCTGCCCAATCCGATGCGCCCGGTCCACCGCCTGCGCCTCCACCGCCGGATTCCACCACGGATCCAACAAAAACACATACTCCGCCGCCGTCAAGTTCAACCCTAATCCCCCCGCCTTCAAGCTAATCAAAAACAACTTACAATCCGCATCGCCCTGAAACCGTTCCACCTTCCCCTGCCGATCCCGCGTCTTCCCGTCCAGATACTCATAAACCACCCCCGCCTTGTCGAGTCGATCCCGCAAAATCTTCAAGAAACTCGTAAACTGCGAAAACACAATCGCCTTATGCCCCGTCTCCATCACCTCCCGCAACTGCTCCTCCAGCGCCTCCAGCTTCGCGCTCGGCTCCTCCGCTCGTTTCGCATCAATCAAGCCCGGATGGCACGCCGCCTGCCGCAACCGCAGCAACGCCTCCAACACCATAATCTTCGATTTCGCCAGCCCGTCCGTCTCAATCCGTTGCAGCAGCCCATCCCGATAGTGCTGCCGCAGCTCGTCGTAAAGCTTGCGCTGCGCCGGTGCCAACTCGCAATACACCGTCTGCTCCGTCTTCGCCGGCAACTCCTTCACCACTTGGTCCTTCGTCCTCCGCAGGATAAACGGCCGCAACGCATGAGCCAACAGTGCCCGCGTCTCCGGTTCCATCGGCTTCCCCCCGCCGCTTGTCAATTGAAACACGCTCGCCGCCCCCAACATCCCCGGATTCAAGAACTCAAACAGACTCCACAACTCCCCCAAATGGTTCTCCACCGGCGTCCCGCTCAGCGCCAACCGATGCTGACCCTGCAACAGTCGCACCGCCTTCGCAGACTCCGTACTCGCATTCTTCACCGCCTGCGCCTCGTCCAGCACCACGTAGTCAAACGCCACGTCCTTCAGCCGCACCGCGTCCCGCCGCAGCGTGCCGTAAGTCGTCACCACCAAGTCATAGTCCGTGAACTTCCCAAATTCCCGCCCCAGCCCCGTATAATCCAATACCCGCATCCCTGGCGTAAACCGCGCCGCCTCTTGCTTCCAGTTGAAGATCAACGACCGCGGCACCACCACTAGCGACGGCCCGTGCTTGCCCCGTCGTCCCTCCAACATCGCCAACACCTGCGCCGTCTTCCCCACCCCCATATCGTCCGCCAAGCACCCCCCAAACGAGAACCGCCGCAGAAACTCCATCCACCCCAACCCCTCGCACTGATATTCGCGCAACTGCCCCATAAATCCCGGCGGCTGCGCCACCGCTCTCACCCCCTCAAACACCTTTAATTCCTGCCGAATTCGCGCAAACTTCTCGTCGAACTTCGCCTCCGGTTGCGACGCCAGCAACGCATCCAGCAGCCCCGCCTGGCTCATCCGAAAGCGGATCTGCCCTTTCACCGCCGTCCCCATTCCCGTCAACATCCCGATCCGCCGCAGCCACTCCTCCGGCAGCACCCCGTACGTCCCATCGTCCAGCCGAACCATGCTCTCCCCGCGCCGCAGAGATTCCAGCAACGCCGGCAGCTTGGCCGACGTCTCGCCATACTCCACCTCTCCCTGCAGCTCAAACCAGTCCACCCCGCTCGATACCGCCAGCTTGAACTCGCCCGGCCGCCGGAAAATCTTGCCGTCGGCGTCCAGGTGCCAGCCGCCCTCCACCAGTCGCCGCACCAGTTGCGGCAACTTCGATGCCAAGATCTCCCAACCCGGCGAAGGCTCGTAGTAGCTCGCTGGCAGCGGCTTCCCCCCACTGTCCAACAAGAACTGTCGCGCCGATTTCTCCGCCACCCTATCCCGCCGCAAAAACCGCCGTCCCGCCGAGTCCAGAAACCCACTCACTGGCTCTGTCTCATCGAACTGGTGCCCCTCGTATTGGAACGAAAGCTCCGCCCCTAACCGATTGCTACCGCTGCTCAACCGGTGCTTCTCCCCATGGATCCGCAAGCACGGCCGCGGCGCGACGCTCACCACTTCGAATTGAAGCGACTCCGGCAACTCCAACTCCGGCAGCCCCGGCGTGCCCACCAACCCCTCCAACAGCTCATTCAACTCCGTCTCCGGAACCTCAAACCTCGGCGGCTGACTGAGCATCTTCATCCAGTCGAAACGGGCGTCCGCCGCCAACGGACCCACCTTCCCCTTCGCGAATACCATCCCTCCCTTGGTCACTACCGACACCTCGGCCAACCTTAAGGTCTCCTCGCCCCGCCGAAACAGGCCTTCCAACAGCCAAGTCTTCGCCTTGTCTTCGCGCAGCCTTAGACCAAACCGCCACGTCCCCTCATCGCTCCACTCCAGCGGCACCAATCGGTCCGGAAGAGCGCTGTCGCCCAGATAGCACCGGCCCGTCTGAACTATCTTCGGGACCAGCGTATCCGCTAGAGGAGACGGAATAATGTGCGACGACGAAACCTGGCCGTAGTACCCGGCCGACATCCGACTATAGCCGTACTGATCGGTTCCCCCCGCAATCGCCGCGAAAATCGCTCGATCCTCCGGCGGTAATTGCGGCATCAGGTTCCGGTCCAACTTCAACTGCTTTTGCGTCCCGTACTCACCATTCAGTTTGCGGTCGCGCGAGTGCAGCGAAAGTACCGCCTCCCCCGTGGCCGCGCTCTCCTTACGTTCCACAATGTACAGGATCTGCCGTTTCTCCGGCCACTCTTTTCCCGTTATAAAACTCCCGCTCGAGCTTTTCGCCAAGCCCGCCATCTGCATCTTCCATCTCGAAACCTCCGGTGGTGGAACCAGCTTCGGCTGCGCAACCAGAGTCCACTGCGGCTGAGGCGTCGGTTCGTCCTCGTCGTCGTCGTCAAACTCCTCAAAATCCTCGAAGTCCGATCCCACCTCGTGGATATCCCGTATATCGTGCACCGCGCTCAGCAACCCCATGCTCTCGGCCAGTAACACCGTCGCCCAAAGGTGCTTGCACGGCCCGTCCGACTCGAAGTAAGGACACTCACAGAAAAGTGAAAGGTCGCCCCCCTCCCAATCAATCTCCACCTCGTAGTTGTTGCGCGAGCCCCTCACCATCGCGACCACTCGACGAGAATTTCCCTCCTGGAGTTTAGCCTGGCCGCGCCTAAAATAATCATTGCCGCGTGCCCGCACAGCGGCTTCAAAAGCACGCGCCACCTGCGTCGAAAGGTTCATCACTCCGTCCCCGCCAAACTCTTCATCAGTCTATTGTAGGGCCGCCCGCATGCCTCCGCAGTGCTCGCCGAACCAGCGCCACCCCCGGCCAACCAGCCATCGCTTGCCCATCGTGATAAATCCGGCACCCCAACCCATATCCCCTCGCCTCGGCCTCCGGACCCTCCAAGTCGCACCCATCAATCCGCACCGTCGGCGACCCGATCAACCGCTCCGTCTCAGCCGCCGCCAACGTCTCCACCGCCACCATCTCCACCTCCGCCGCCAGCCCTTCCAACCGAAGCGCCTCCCACACGTTCTCCGCCGCCGCAAGGTACGACGGACACCCGCCAAAATAAAACAGTTCAATCTTCATCCCGTCACCTCACGAAAGCAGCCATCGCCCCAGTGCAAACAATCCCCCCAAAACGAACAAAGTCCCAAAGATCGTCTTGTTCCACCGCGCCAACCAAACCGGCAAGTAAATGTCGAAATTGTCAGCCCGTTCTTCAGTATATCGACCCGCTAGATCGGTCGACGGGCAACGCCCCCGGTTCACGGCCAGCACCAAACACTCCACCACAACCAGCCCCGTCAAAATCGCCGCCCAACGAAATTCGTTCCACCATCCAGCGATGGGAATCGCCACAATACACCCCGCGAAGAACGCCCAAACCAAAGTATGCAGCACTTTTATGCCCACCAGGGCCTTCTCTCGCTCAGGTTGTCTGTTGAACTCCATCGGCCTCAATTCTCTCGCAATGCCACGGCCAGGGAAATCTACCCGATGGAACGGTGCACTGTTTCCGTGCGGATCAGGACTAACTCCTGATGGATCAATTGCTACTCTGAAAAGGTGAAACAAGCCGCGCCGCCTCCCATCGTCGAAGCCATCCGAACCGGCGACGTAGCCACACTTACCCAACTCCTCACGGCGGACCCCACCCTCGCCAACTCCCGGCCCGACGGCCAACGCACCCTCCTCCATATCGCCACCGATTGGCCCGGCCATTTCCCCAACGTCCGCCAAACTATCACGACCCTCATTGCCCACGGAGCCCACGTCAACGCCCCCGCCCAAGGCATGCACCATACGGAAACGCCCCTCCACTGGGCCGCCAGTAGTGACGATGTCGAAGCCCTCGATGCCTTACTCGATCACGGTGCCGACCCCGAAGCTCTCGGCGGCGTCATCGGCGGCGGAACGCCCCTCGCCGACGCCGTAGCCTTCGCCACCTGGCGCGCCGCCCGCCGCCTCGTCGAACGCGGGGCCCGCCCCACCATTTGGCAAGCCGCCGCCCTGGGCCTCATGGCGGAACTCGAAGCACACTGCAATGCCGATCCCGCCCCCACCCCCGACCTCATCACCAACGCCTTCTGGGGAGCCTGCCACGGAGGCCAACTCCAGACCGCTCAATACCTCCTCAACCGCGGAGCCAATCGAAACTGGGTCGGCCACGACCACCTCACCCCCCTCGCCGCCGCCCTCCGCAACGGATCCAACCCCGAACTCATCGCCTGGCTACGAGCCCCAATCTAGCCCCTCCAAAAGCCCAAATTCAGTCCTCAACCCGACGACCAATCTGGCTCAATACCTCGGTCACAATCGATCCCAACTTCATGTATTCATCCAGATCCGTCGGCTTGCAAAAATAGTGCGATACACCCAACTGTTCGGCCAGTTCCCGATCTTTCGGACTCTGAGAGGACGTGAGCAAGACAACCGGTAGCTTTCCGCAGCGCGTACTCTTTCGAATCCAATGCAGAACCTCCGTCCCACTACTTTTCGGAATGTTCAGATCCAATAGCACAAGGTCCGGGCAAGGCTCCGTATTGTCCTCTAAGTCTTTCAAATAGGTCAGGATTTCCTCCCCATCCCCATGGACGTCCAACCGGATCGCTAAATCCAGATCGGCCAGCAGGGAACGCACCATCATGACGTCTGGAGCATTATCTTCTACCAAAACGATGTGAACGGAACTACGAGTCAATAGCCACCTGCTGTTCCGGAACTGTGAAATAAAACGTAGAGCCTTCTCCTAGCGTTGAATCCACCCATATTCTTCCATCGTAACGCTCAATCGTCTTCTGGCAGATCGCCAGGCCAATCCCCGTCCCCGAGTATTTTGACCCCTTCTTGTGAAGACGTTTGAAGATTCCAAATACTTTCTCATGATACTCGGAAGACATTCCAATGCCGTTGTCCCTCACCGCGAACTGCCAATGCGCATCCTCCAGCGAAGCGGAAACATGAATCACCGGACGAAGTCCATCCTTGGCGTATTTCAGCGCGTTAGCAATCAAATTCTGAAAAAGTGCATGCAAATGGACCTCCTTCATCGAAATCATAGGAAGGGGGTCATGCGTGACGACCGCTCTACTCGTAGTCAAAACCAAGCGGAGATCCTGGAGAACTTTTTCAAGCACATTTTCAGCCGACACGACCGGCAGTGTATCAGAATCCAAATCGCCAGCCTGCGTATACGCCAAAAGGTCACGAACAAGCTCGCTCATGCGTTGCACCCCCTCGATCATGTATCCCAAGTATTCTAGCGCCAGGGCATCCACTTCGGTCCCATAGCGCTTCTTGAACAGTTGGCCATAGATCGCCACGTTCCGGAGCGGTTCCTGCAAATCGTGCGAAGCCGTGAAGGCAAACGATTCCAGATCGCGATTAGCCCTCCGAAGATCCACCTCCAACCGCTTTCGCTCGTGAATGTCCGTGCTGGTGCCGAACCATCGCTCCACCCGGCCCCCTTCGTCTAGAATCGCAGTCGCCCGAACGAGACACCATCGATACACCCCGTCGTAGCGACGGTAGCGGGCCTCCGCTTCGTAGAGCTCACCAGTCCGCAGCGATTGCTGCCATCGTTCCGCCAGTCCAGGCAAATCCTCCGGATGAATCACGGCCGTCCAGCGGACTCCCTCCAGGGCCTCGTACGGCAATCCCGTGTATTCATACCATTTCTCGTTATATAAGTCCGTATACCCGTCCGCCCGGGTAGACCAGACAAGCTGAGGCATCGTATCCGCCAGTTGCCGGAATCGCTGCTCGCTCACCCGTAGGGCAACCTCCGCCGCCTTCTCCGTCGTGATATCCAATGCCGCGAGGACTCCTCGAATGGGCCGCGGCTCTCCCTCGGCCCCCTCAAAAGACACCTGCCCGCGCAAGCGCACCCACCGCAACTCGCTCGTAGGCCCAACCAATCGAAAATCCATCGCCAGCAAGCCGTCGCCCGACGGGTCAAGTGCCGCGACGGTCCGGCTGGCGAACTCCTCCCGATCATCCTCGTGAATCGTCGCGTAGATCTCCCCAAGCGATATCGTCATCACGGCATCGCCCAAGCCAAACATGCGCGCTGCCTCCTCGGACAGGTGCACCGTATCCGACCCATACTCCACTTCCGCCAACGCCATCCCCACCACGTCCACTCCCAAACGTAACCGAGCCTCGCTCGTCTGCAGCGCCAACGCAGCCCGCTTCTGTTCGGTAACGTCGACGTTTGACCCAAGGATCCATTCCGCGTTGCCCTCCGCGTTGGTACGAACCGTGTCCACCGCCTGAATATACCGGGTCTCCGTTTCACCCGGGCGGCGGATCCGAAACTCGCGCGTGCCTCTCTCTTTCCGCTGAATCGTGCTCCGCAGCGCCTCCTCTTGCCCCGGCAAATCCTCCGGCAGCACCGCCCCGCTCCAGGTGCTGTACGGTATCGTCATATCCGCCGTCGGCTCGATCCGATAAATCCGAAACAACTCCCGGTCCCACCGAAGAACTCCCGTTACCAGGTTCCACTCCCAAATCCCCACGGCAATCGCCTCCGTGGTCAGACGAATACGAGCCTCGCTCTCCCGCTGCGTCGCTTCCGCCTGCTTCCGTTCCGTGATGTCCAGCAGCATGTTAATGCCGCCCACGATGTTACCCGCGCCGTCCCGCAGCGGAGTCGGAAACGGTGTAAACCAAACTCGCGTCCCGTCGGGCCTCTCCAGGATCACCTCGGCCCCGCGCACAATCCGACCCTCCCGCAGCGCTATCGCCATCGGACACTCTTGAAGCGCCAACGGAGTTCCGTCCG
>JANODS010000168.1:0-3226 GCA_031412835.1 Acidobacteriota bacterium
CCTCCGCACGATCGCTCGCGTCCGCAAAGCCGTCCCGCAAGCCGCCATCCTCATCATGTCTCCCATGGACCGGGGGCAGAAGGGCGCTGATGGCGAGATCAGTACAGTCCCCGCCCTGTCTCGTCTGGTCGCCATTGAACAACGGGTTGCCGCCGAGAAGGGCTGCGCCTTTTTCAATACTTTTGAAGCCATGGGTGGCCCGGGAACGATGGGCCGTTGGTATCACGCGGAACCTCGACTCGTCGGCGCTGACTTCATCCATCCCATGCCCGGCGGTGCCAAGATCGTCGGCAACTTACTTTACAAGTCTCTCCAGCAGGGGTACCGCGCCCACAAGCTCCGCATCGCCAAGGAGAAGTTTGCGACAATTAAGGGGCCGTCCCTTTCCCAAGCTAACTGACCCAGGCAAACTGAACATTGAATCGACTCCTCGCCGCCGCTTGCCTCGCCTTCATCCTCCTAGGCTCAGTGTCTCTCGGCGCGCCGGTTAAGAAAAAGCCCGCCGTCAAGTCCAAAGCCAAAGCCAAAGCCAAGTCGACGAAGAAGCGTGTCGCCGTCGCGCGCCCCGCGCCCGTTGCTCCCCAGATTCGCGCCGCCGCCTCCACGCACGTCTCCGAATGGCTCAATCAGCCCGGCACCATGGAGCAGCCAGCCGCGCTCGTCCCCTTCTTTGAACAGCTTTACCGTCTCGAAAGCGGGCTGGGTAAGGACGTTCTTCGCATTCTCCACTACGGCGATTCCCATACCGCCGCCGATGACTGGTCCGGCACCGCGCGCTACCTGCTGCAAGCTCGGTTCGGAGACGGTGGCCCCGGCTTCACGCACGCGGGCCATCCGTACCTCGGCTATCGCCGGAGCGATATCAGGTCCTCATCCTCGCGGGCCTGGTATTCCGATGGCCTGATCGGACGAGACGGCGACGGCATGTACGGCCTGTCCGGCGTTTCCATGTCCACTGCGCGCGCCGGGGAAACCGTCACCCTCCAAGCCGAGTGCAGCTCCGCGGAGCTCCACTTTCTCCGGCAGCCCGCGGGTGGCCTCGTTGAAGTCTCCGACAATGGCGTAATCGTCGATACCATCTCGACCGCTGGCGAACCCGGCGCTGGCGTTTTCAACCTGCCGATTAGTCCCGGCCTACATCAGCTCTCCGCTCGCACTCGCGGCAGCGGACAAGTCCGGCTCTTCGGCTGGGTAACCGAAAACCCCCGCGGTCTCACCTACGACATGCTCGGCCTGAATGGTGCCCAAGCCAACATTGGGCTTAAGTGGGAAGAATCGATTCTGGCTGAGTACTATCGCCGCCGTCCGCCGGGGCTTATCATCCTCGCCTACGGCACCAACGAAGCTCGCAATAAAGACTGGACCCGCGAATCCTATCGCGACATGTTCGTCCAACTCCTGGACCGCTACCGTCGCCTCGCCCCTTCGGCCTCGATCCTCGTCATCGGCCCTCCCGACCACTTCTTTCGCTATCGCACCGGCCTCGCCTCGCACGAGAAAATCGACCTGATTATCGATGCCCAACGCGAAGCTACTCTCGCTCGCGGCGCGGCTTTCTGGGATCTTCGCGAACGCATGGGCGGCAAAGGGGCGATGGGAAAATGGGTCGCCGCCGGCATGGCCCAAGGCGATTATGTACATTTTACGGGCGAAGGCTACCGTCTGCTCGGCGCGGCATTGTATAAGGAGTTGATGGGTCAGTTCGCGACTTACGTCAGGGTACGCAACGAATCCACCGCTCCCAAAACAGCCCTCGGCCAAACCAACACTCCAATTGCATCGAAGATACTGAATGGACAAGCGAACGAAAATCAATGAAATCCTGAACGAGATCGCTGGCAAGGCCATCTCCCCAGCCGACGACGAATCGCTGTTCGACTCCGGTCTCCTCGATTCGTTCGCTCTCGCCGACCTCGTCTCAGCGATCGAGAAGGCCTTTGATTGCAAGATCCCAGATGCCGACCTGAACCCTCGCAAGTTTGATTCGATCGAACGCATCGAAGCTTACTTGGAAGCCCACGGGAAATAAGCTCTGTGCCCTTTCTTCGTGAATTCGGAGCCTACCTCCCCGAACGGATCGTCTCGAATGCGGAGATTGGTGCTCACGTCGGCTGCGACGCGGAGTGGATCAAGAACGTCAGTGGCATCGATCAGCGCCGCTTTGCCGCTGAAAACGAATCCGTCGCCGACCTCGCTCTTCGCGCGGCGCAGTCCTGTCTCGAAAAAGCTAAGCTCTCCGCCTCCGCGCTCGGCATGATCCTGATCGCCAGTGGCAGCGGCGAACGCCAGTTTCCGGGTCCCGCCGCGACGGTTGCACATCGCCTTGGTCTCGATAGCACCCCCGCGATTGACGTTCCGCTCGCCAGCGCGGGAACGCTTTTTGCGATGTCTCTTGCTTCCCGGCTTTGCGATAGCTTAGGCGAAATTCTTGTTATTGGTGCCGAGAAAATGTCGAGCGTCGTCCTCCGCCAGCCGATGGAGCGAGGCGTCGCGATCCTGTTCGGCGATGGGGCCGGGGCTTGCCTTGTGAGCCCTTCCGAAGGGAAAGCCCGCGTGCTTGGCAGCGCTCTCCACTCCGACGGCGCGTTTGCGGAAGACCTCCGGCTGCCCTTTGATCGACCGCTCGAAATGAACGGCCGCTCCGTCATCTTGCAAGCTTCCCGGAAGGTCCCGCGGGCTATTAGCGAACTGCTCGAAAAGCACGGGCGCAAGGCGGCCGACGTCGGTACTTTTCTGATGCATCAGGCCAATCAGAATCTGATTGATCGCGTCGCGTTGGCGCTGGAAGTTCCGGCCGACCGCTTCTATTCGAACATCGCCCGCTACGGCAATACGAGTTCGGCGAGTATGCTGATCGCCGCCGCGGAGTGGGCCGAGGCCGGATGGCCAGCGGGCGAACCGGTCTGCTTTGCGGCGTTTGGTGCCGGGTTCCATTGGGGCGCTCTGCTCGCGCAGGTCGAAGCCTAGCCCTACCGGGAGTAGTCCGCTCCAGAACCTACCGCCGTAGCTGAATCCAACTCCGAGTGGTTTTCTGGAGTTGCCGATGCTCCTCCTCCTGGCTTTCGCCGAAGTCCTGCTCTGGGAAACGCAGGTCGTTCCCCCGCACCAGATCTCTCACGCGGTCCGGCTGCAACTCGCCGACCAAGGGGATCTCATTCGCCATGGTACCGTCGTGATCGGTCATCGTGGACACTCGATTACGAGCGTGCGGGCGCGTTCGCTCTCG
>JANODS010000169.1:0-2246 GCA_031412835.1 Acidobacteriota bacterium
GTGGCCGAGGCCGTTGAGGATGGCGGCGGCGCGGAGGGCGGCCGGGTGATGCGGGTGTTTTTCGACGACTTCGGCGAGCATTTTGAGGGAGTCGGCGAGGTGATCGAGCCGGAGGAGGCAGGTGGCGAGATTGACCTGGACGGCGGGGTCGTCGGGGCCAGCGGCGAGGGCTTGGCGGAGATGGGCTTCGGCGGCTGGGAGGTCGTCGGATTCGAGAGCGGAGAGGCCGAGGCCGGCGTGGCCCCAGGGGACGGAGGCGTCGAGGGCGACGATGCCGCGGTAGAGCTTCTCGGCATCCAGGCGACGGCCTTGGCTCCAGAGTTCGTGGGCGACGGCGGCCATGCGGAGGAGTTCCGAGACAGGCACGCCCATGGCTTCCCGCAAGGGGGTGGCCCCAGAAAGCAGCCTACGGGCTGCTTCCGGGGTCAATTTAGAATCCCAAGTTTCCGGCATTATTTGAGTGTCCTTAGGCTGAGACGCTAAACGAGGAGTAGCTAGTGACTTGGTGGCGCACCATCATTTCGCGGGCTTCGATGGCGGCCTCAACGTCGGCTTTGAACTTGTCGATGTCGGCTTGGGTGTACTTTTTCGGTTCGTCGGTGGCTTCGGTTTCGCTCGGTTTGGCGGCCTGGGTGGTGATGCGATAAATGACGCTGGTGACTTCGGGGGCGCTTGTAGCACCGGCGAGATTCTTGTCGAGGGCTTCTTTGATTTTGCCCATGCCGACGGGATTGGAACGATCGAAGTTGCCTCCGGTGGCCTTCTTCATGTCTTCGAGAGAGCCGAGGTCCATTCTGCCGCCGCCTTCGGTTTTGGCGAAGAAGCGTTGGGTATCGGCGTTGTAATGGACGTTGGGGTTGGAGTACATGGCCCACATGATGGTGGTCCAATCGTTGGAGCCGGGCTTGAGGGCGTTAGCCTTGTTGGCCTCGGAGCCTTCGACCATCGAGCTAGCTTTTTGCGAGAGCATTTGGTCGCCGGCGGGGCTACCATCAACTTCGGGCAGTTGCTCGTGAGGGATGGGCTTGCCGCTGGGTTTGGAGGTGCGGACCTCGATTTCAACAGTCGTGCCGGGGGGCAGGTTCTGGGGCAAAGTGAAGGGCTGGGGTTGAGCGGGGTTGGCCTCGGCACCGGGAGTGTCATCGGTACCGGTCGCCTTCTTCATGAAGTTTTCGAGGAGTTTGAGGACATCTTCGGCACCTTTGAGGTCTTTATTGCCGAGGAGGCCTTTGATGAGTTCGAGTCCGATGCCGATGAGGCTGCCGCCAGGGATGAGGCTAAGGGCGGGTCCGGCGAGTTTTTCAAATCCGAGCATGATGGGTTCCTTTTTCCTGGAGTGGGTTATTCGTTGGGCAGGGCGGCCAGGATGGCACGGGCCCGATTGGCATAGGGATTGGTTTCGGCGGGGTCGAGGGCGGCGGATTCCCGAAGGAAGCGGGCCGCCTCGCGAGGCTGACCGAGATGGACGAGACATTCCCCGAGATTGGCGCATACGACGAGATCTTTTTGAAAGCGAGCGTAGGCCAGTTCGAGTTGTGGAAGAGCGCCTTCCGAATTGCCGTTGAGGAGTTCGAGGGCACCGAGGCCGGCGTAGCCGAGATGAGAGTTGGCGTTCAAAGCGATGACGGCGTTGAACATGGTGCGGGCATCATCGACGAGGCCTTGCTCGTAGTATTGGCTGCCGAGCACGGCGTAGACTTCGAGGACGCCTTCTGGGATGCCGAGAGCGTCGGCCCAGGAGGCCTCTCCGGCAAGGGCTTGGTCGAAATCGGTGGGCGTGTTTGGCATCGGCTACGATCCTAGCGGGAGGTGGAGTTCTGGATGGCGCTCTTCATGGATTCGCCGCGGGCTTGGATGGCTTTGATGACGGCGTCCATGATGGCTTGCATGGCTTGCATCATCTGTTGGCCCTTGATCTGATCCTCTTTCTTGGGGCTCTTGAGGAGGTTCATGGCTTCCGATTCCATCTTGTCGAGGGTGGCACCGATATCGCCGGCTTGGTTGAAGCGTGCCTGCCAGGCGGACATATCCAAGCCGGGGAGGCTGGCAAAGGCGCCGGGGCTGGATGCGGGCGCGCTGGACTGTTGGGTGCCGCGGAAGTTTTTGAGGGTTTCGGCGGCGATGGCGTTGGCGTCTACGTTCGCAGGGCCGGTCGAATTGCTGATGAAGACGTTATTGATCGTCGCCTGGTTGCGAATCTGGATTGAGTTGTGGCCGTGCATGGGGGCGTTGGGGGGGGTATTGGA
>JANODS010000170.1:0-2971 GCA_031412835.1 Acidobacteriota bacterium
CGGCGGCTTCGGCGAGGGCGGCGGTGCCGAGGACGCTGGTTTGGAGGGATTCGAGGCGCTGGGCGGGGGAGTGGGGGTGGCCGGGGGTCATGGCGCAATGGTAGATGGTGTGGGGGCGGAGGGAGGAGACGGCTTGGTGGACTTGGTGGGGGTCGCGAAGGTCCGCGGCGAGGAAGCGGCCGTCGGGGCCGGGGCGGCGGGAGAGGGCGACGCAATCTTCGCCGGCGGCGGTGAGCCGGGCGAGGAGGCGGGAGCCGAGAAAGCCCGAGGCGCCGGTGATCAGAATTGGCATTTCGCTATAAACCTCCGTTTGCGTTGAGAGTTGCGGTCTCTTTCAGGCTACCCGAGTGGCGGCCCGGCGTATAGAGACCGTTAGATACAGGATGGTAATGGCCAGTACTGCGAGGGCGAGGTCGCGGAGGCGAGTAGGCCGGTACCGGCTAAGGAGAGGGAGGCAGGTGAACGGGATGGCGAGAATGGGCAGGCTGGAGATGGCGAGGAAGAGGAGGGCCGGGAGGCCGGTGGCGGAGGCGTGGGGGAATTCGATGCGGGTGGGGCCGAGGGAGAGGGGGGAGTCGCGGAAGACCTGGAAAACGGAGAAGCGGGGGAGGAAGAGTAGCCAAGGCGCGGGGAGGGAGATGGTGAGGGGGCGGGGCCATTCGAGAAAGAGGAGGGGGCCAGCGAGGCTGAGGGTGTAATAAAACGTTCCGAAATCTTCATGGAGGAGTACGAGGAGGGCGGTGTGGAAGAGGAGTAGGACGGCGAGGCCGTAGGGGCGCAGGCGGGGTACGAGGAGGAGGAGCGGGATGGAGGTTTCGGCGGCCATGGAGACGAAGCCGGCGAGGGTGTTCGTGGGTTCGAGGAAGCGGACGAGGGAGGGGGCGACGTGGAAATCGAGGGTGGCGGCGATGAAGCGGCCGTTCCACCAATCGGGGTCGAGGGATTTATTGAGGGCGGCGCCGAGGTAAAGGAGGAGAAATTGGCAACGGAGGAAGAGGGGGCCGCGGGCGGGGGAGTAGAGGGCGATGAGCAGGAGCAGGAGGCCGTCGAGGAGGCGGCCATTGCTGTATTGCGGCATGTTGCCGAGTACGCGAAGGAGGGTGGCGCCGCCGGCGATGAGGCAGCCCAGTTGGAGAAAACGGTTGGAGAGGACGAGGGCGCAGCCGGTGGTGTAGAGGAGGCTGAGCGTGAAGGTCCATTGGGTATTGTTCCCGAGGGCGTCGAGGAAGGGGAGGAAGGGGACGTTGCGGGCGACGGGGTCGAAGCCGAGGCGGGCGAGGAGCATGAGGACGAGTAGGATGGCGAGGGAGCGGATTTCGGCGGGGAGTGCGGTCATGGATTGTGCTGGGGATATTGCCAGGTGCGAGGAGCGGCCAAGTTGCGGCGGTAGCGGACGGTGACTTGCCAGCGGTCGGGTTCCGGGAGGCGTTGTTCGGCGGTTTCGATGACGGCGAAGATGTTTCCGAGGGCGTGCCACTCGATGGCGGGGAGGTGGTAGCGAGCGGCGATTTCGGAGAGGGGGACGGGGCGACCGTGGTGGGAGGCGGAGAGGTCGAAATCGACGCGGACATCATGGGGGGCCCAGCAGAAGAAGCGGGTGGCGGTAAAGGGGATGCTGGCGATGAAGAGGAGTTGGATGGCGAGAAGGAGGGCGGATACCACTTCGCTGATTTTTAGCGGGAGGCTTGCAAGGTTACTCAAGGTTATTCCTTCACTAGGCTACCGCGAAGAGCGATTCGCCGCTGTACCTACAAAAAGAGTTCAGTTGGAGAGGAAGCATGAATGGGCCCGGAATCGAATCTGATTGGGGTGAGGCGAACATCGGACATATTGCTCGTCATACCGTTCTGCCAGAAGAAGCAGAGCAAGTGATCCTGAATGAGCCGGTGGACCTTGGTATGGAAAGCATCGAAGGCGAGGAACGGCAATTGAATCTAGGCGCAACGAAGCGCGGCCGGGTGCTACTCGTAGTGACCACTTGGCGCGAAAATCAGGTTCGCGTTGTAACATCGTTCGAACCGATCAAAAAGATCATTCAGTTTTACTATCAACAGCGAGTAAGATAAGGCAAAATGGCGACCAAACAACCACCCGCCGGAACAGAAGCCAAAGAAGCCGAGTGGCGGGCAAATTATCAGAATTTGATCTTGGAACGGTTCGAGCAAGCCAAAGCCGCGGGTACCCTAGGTAATGGGACGGTGGCCCGGTCCGCCCGACAAAAGGCTAGCCAAACGGGAGCGTCGCCAACGATTACTATTCGGCTGGCGGAAGAAGATTTGGCTCGAGCAAGGGTGTTGGTCGCTGAGAAGGGGTTGCGGTATCAGACTTACCTCAAGATGCTGCTGCACCAAGCGTTGAACGCCGAGGAGAAGCGGGTGGGGCGGCGATAGTCAGTGCGACCGGATGGTGTTCGGGTCCTTTTCAAACCGGTACTGAAAATGGCAGCCTTGGCAGGCGTCGAAGAGGTGGCCTCCGCGGACGAAGACCTCTGCGACATCGCGGGATTTGGCGGCTTGATGGATCGATGCGGCGGCTTCGCGGAGGGCGCGGGCGCGCTCCATCCAGGGGCCGTTGTCCTTGGCGCGGCCTTCCATCATGAGTAAGTTGCCGGCCTCGGTGAGGATGGTGGAACTTGCTTCCACCGCTAGCCATTGTTCGTCGGTGCGGGGCTGGCGCTCTTCGACGTGGCCGACGGTGTAGATGGTGCCGACGGAGTCCCAGACGACGTCGGCGTTCGGGATCACCATATGGTGCATCACTTCTTCCAGGGTCGACACGGCCTTAATCGGGGGCGTGGCCTTGCATGCCGCGAGGAGGAAGACCGTTGCTGGGAGCCAGAATCTTTTTTGCATGATGCGACCGGAATTGTAGCAGAACGAGGGGTGGCGCTTTGCTAGACTGAGCGGGTTCGCTATGAATTTACTTCCATTTTTCCAGTGGCTCGAAGGGACGGCGGGGAGCGTCGCGATTC
>JANODS010000171.1:0-2771 GCA_031412835.1 Acidobacteriota bacterium
GCGGGCGATCCAGCGGTCCGAGGCGATGCCGGCGATGGTCGTAGAGCCTGCGAGTCCCCAAAATGCCACGGAGCCGAGGAGGGCCATCTTTTCCATGGAGAAGTGGCGCTGTTGCACGAGGTAAGTGGGGAGCCAGGTGAGCAGGAAGTACCAGGCGTAGTTGATGGCGAAGAGGACGAGGAAGGTGCCCCAGGTGGAGCGGTGGCTGAGGATTTCGGCGGCGGTGGGGCCGGGGTTCTCCTTTTTGTCGAGCCGGACGATGGACTTGGGGGCCCAGAAGATCCAGCCGATCAACCAGGGGAGGCTGCCGAGGCCGAGGGCGAGGAAGAGGAAGCGCCAGCCGTAGGCGGCGACGAGGAGGCCGCCGAGGAGGGTGCCGATGGCGGGTCCGCATTTGGAGCCGGCGTCGATGAGGCCATTGGTGAGGCCGCGGTGGCGGTCGGGGAAGCCGGTGGCGAGGATTTTGGAGTAAGCGGGATAGGCGACGGATTCGCCGGCGCCGAGGAGGACGCGGAGGATGAGCAGACCCATGAAGCCGCCGACCATGCCGGTGGCGGCGGTGGCGCAGGACCAGACGAAGAAGCCGATGCCGAAGACGACGTTAACGTTGTAGCGGTCGACGAGCCAGCCGGCGAGGACTTGGAAGGTGGCGTAGGTCCAGAAAAAGGAGGAGAAGAGGAGGCCGAGTTGTTCGGGGGTGAGGCCCATTTCTTTTTGGAGAATGGGGGCGGCGATGGAGAGGCTGCCGCGGTCGATGTAGTTGATGCCGACGGAGAGGACGAGGAGGATGAGGCTGCGCCAATGCGCGGGGCTCATGCGGGTATCCGAGGGAAGGACGGAGGTCGTCGGGGACGTCATAGGGAATTAGGTTATCAGCAAAGTTGGGTAGTCGGACCGCGATTGGGAGGTTGGGAAAACATCGCCGCCGTTGGTGACGCCGGGCGGGGGTTGCGTGGGGTGAACGTCGTTAGCGAAGGGGGGCGGATTTCCAGACGATTTTGGCTTGGGGGTCGATGTAGGCGTTGGTTCCGTCGGGGAGTTGGACGGCGGCTAGGCCGTGACTGAAGTCGGCGGCGGAGGGGAACTGGTTGGGGATTTTTGGGTTTCCGGACTTGTCGAGATAGCCGTAGGTGCCGTCGAGTTTGAAGCGGGCGAGGCCGGCGGAGAAGCTGTGGGCTTCCTGATATTTGCGTAAAGGGAAGGCGAGTTTGCCGCGGGAATCGACCCAGCCCAGGAGGTCGTTTTCGCTGGCGAGGGCGAGGCCTTCGGCGGGCGGGGCGATGGGTTTTAGCGTGCGTTTATCGGGATCGACGGTTTTGCCTTGGAGGTCGATGGTGATCCATTTGGCACCGTCCTGGACTTGGGCGAGGCCGTCTTTGAAGTCCTGGGCATCGTTGAATTTGGCGGGGATGGCCCAGGTGCCGGAGGCATCTTTGAAGCCCCAGGTGAAGCCCTCCTTGATGCGGATGCGGCCGTTCGAGAAGGGTTGGGCACCGACGAGTTGTCCGCCGACGTGCATGGGGAGGCGGAGGAAGATTTTGCCCGAGCGGTCGAAGTAGCACCATTCGTCTTTGAGGCCGCCGAAGTTAAGATTGGCGGGGTCGTCGGGGAATTCGCCGACGGGCATGAATTGGGGCGGGATGATGGGTTGTCCGTTGGGGTCGACGAAGCCGTAGAGGGTGGGGCGGCCGGCGGCTTGGACGCGGAGGCGGCCTTGGTGGAAGCTGCCGAGGACGCGATGGGGTATGTCGGCGATGAGAGCTCCGGTGGGGTCGAGAAGGGCATACTGGGTGCCTTGGAGGACGACGGCTCGGTCAGCTTGGAAGTCGCTGGCGGTTGTATATTTGGCGGGGATGACGAGTTTTCCAGAGAGATCGATGTAGCCGGAGAGGCCGCCGATGGTGACGCGGATACGGCCTTCGGATGGTTCGCCGATGGCGTCGTATTGCGGGGGGACGACGACGGAGCCGGTGCGGTTGATGAAGCCGAATTTGCGGCCTTCGCGGATGGGGAAGAGGTGGTCGTTCATGCGGGTTTGGGCGGATAGGGCGATGCAGGCGAGGAGGTAGAGGGCAGCGCGGGAGGGGCTCATTTGTGATCTTCCAGTTCGCCGGGAGTAACCTCTTTTTGGAGGCCGGTGGCGACGAACTTCAGGAAGCCGATGATGTCGGCTAACTCCTGATTATTGTAGTGGGCGGCGGCGGGGGGATGGACCCACTTTTCGCTGGGTTTCATGTTTTGGATGTCGGCCGCGGCGAAGGTGCGGAGAGTGGGCGGGAGTTTGCTGAGATCCCAGATTTCGAGCGTGTCGCCGATCTTTTGCTTTTGGATGCCGGGGAATTCGCCCTTGGTGGTTTTGACCTGCTGGACGTAGGCGGTTTCCGTGATTTCCATGGCCATGACGAGGGCGCGGGGCGGGGCGGCGGCGGCGAGTTGGGTGAGGTCGGGGCCGACGACGGTGCCGATGTTACCGAGGGAATGGCAGGTGCCGCAGGCGACGCCTTTGGGCGATTTCTGGAAGAGAACTTGGCCGCGTTGGGCTTGGGGGGTGAGGGGTGGCCGGGTTTGGCCGAGGGTGGCGAGGGGCTGGAGGAGGATGGTGAGATGGACGATGGCGGTGGCGGGGAGGACGATAAAGTGCGGGGCGGTGGGCGGTGGGTGGTTTAGGGTCTCGATTCTTCCGACGTCGAGGCGGGTGCGGATGTAGGCGAAGTGCGTGCTGGCGAAGTCGCGGAAGTTTGGCAATGCGACGAAGTTGCCTGGGGTGAAAC
>JANODS010000172.1:0-3971 GCA_031412835.1 Acidobacteriota bacterium
ACCTGCACCACGGTTACGAAGACCCTCGGCGTCGACCTGAATTGTAACGGCATTTCGATGGACCAAGTGGCCGCGAAACGCTCCGGCCAAAACACTCCCTTTGCCTCCTTCGAACTCGGAATCAGCCCCGTCACGACGGGCGTCGACCGGAACGTCGGTTACACCCGCGTCTACGGCTCGCACATCGCCTGGAGCGGCACAAGTAATCCCTTGGCGCGCGAGATCAATCCGCGATCCGTGTTTGAACGGTTGCTCCGCGCCACGCGGCCGGCTGGCAACGCCATTAAGCAAGACATCCAATTGCTCGATCTCGTCCTCGATGATGCCAAGCAATTGCGGTCGACGTTGGGCGTGGCGGACCAAGTGCGGATGGACGAATATCTCAGCGTCGTCCGTTCGCTCGAAGACCGGTTGCAGCGCTCGGCCAGCCCCACCCAAACCAACTGGAAACCGCGGGTTCCCATCGACCCTGCCGCCAAGCCAGAGGCGCAGCCCAAAGACTATGCCGAGCACGTTCGGCTCATGCTCGATATGCTGGCCTTGGCGTTTCAAACTGACTCGACGCGCATCGCGACCTTCATGTTTAACAACGCCGTCAGCAATCAGAATTTCACGTTTGTTGATGGAGTGAAAGGCGCTCACCATTCCATCTCCCATCACATGGATGACCCCGAACAGATGCGTCAGTATCAACTCATCAACCGCTGGCACATTGAGCAATACGCCTACCTCCTTTCGAAGTTGCAGGCGATGTGTGAAGGCGAAAGTAACGTGTTGCATAACTCGATGATCCTGTTCGGCGCTGGCTTCCGCGATGGCAACAAGCACGATCCGCATAACCTGCCGGTAGTCCTGGCCGGTCGGGCGGGTGGCCGTTTGAACACCGGCCAGCACCTCATCTACGGCCCCGACAGCCCCCTGTCGAATCTTTATGTCTCGATGCTCGACGCCTTTGGTACGCCGGTCGAGCGCTTCGCCGACAGCACGGGCCCCGCCCGTGGTGTGCTCGCCTAGCTCCTGATGTCAGTTCCTCGCGCAGTCTTCGTCCACGCCGCACGCCCGTCGCTTGATCCCATCATGAACTACTATCCGCGCCATTGGCCGGAACTGCGGATCACGAATCTGCTCGACGATGGAGTGATGGGCCTATTTGCCTCCGCCGACTGGGAACCCGCCCACGCCCGTCTGGCGGAAATGATCCATACCGGACACGCCACCTACGGCGCCCAAGCGGCGCTCGTTAGTTGTTCCGCCGTCACCCGCGAAGCCATGGACGCTTTGCGCGCCGCTTCGCCGATTCCCGTAATGAAGATCGACGAACCGATGGCCGCCATGGCGGTCGCCGCTTCTCGTCGCATCGGACTGCTCGTGACCTTTCCGCCCACCCTGCCGATCTCCGAAAAGTTGATCCAGTCCGCGGCCGGTGCCAATCCCGTCGAACTCGTCTCTGAATTAGTACCTTCCGCCATCGCCGCGCTCCTGGCGGGCGACCGGGCGAAGCATGACGCCCAGCTCTTCGGCGCCGCCGACCGCTTGGCGGGGCAGGGAATCGGCGCGCTGGTCCTGGCCCAAGTGTCGATGGGACCGCTGGTGCCCGCGCTCCAGGAACGGCTCGGCATCCCGGTCTTCTCCAGTCTCGAAACCAGCATGGCCGCCTTGCGGCAAATGCTGTGAGACTGCTGCCGTTCCTGTTCTCCGTGGCACTGCTGGCCCAGCCGGCTCCGGAGTTCACCTTCGGCACCACCGTCTCTTCATCCGCCGGACTGGAAGGCAAAATTTATCTTCTCGATCCCTTTACCGAACTACTCCCTCGCTTTAACCCGAAGAAATCTGTCGGCTCCATTTACACCACCAGTTTGAACGTTCCCGTGCAATCGTTTGACCGTGGATTCCCCGGGATCACCAATCGTTTCGAGTGGTTCGCCATCGACTACACGGGCAAGTTCTGGGTCGAAACGCCCGGCGTCTACGCCTTCAACTTGCTCTCAGACGATGGATCCAAGTTGTGGATCGATGATCGACTTCTCATCGACAACGATGGGACCCATCCTCCCTTGGCATTGACCGCCTCGGCCCGCTTCTCACGCGGTGCCTACCGCATCCGCGTCGCCTATTTCCAAGGGCCCCGAACCGGCATCGCGCTCGTCCTTTCCGTCCGTCCACCGGACCAACCCTGGCGGATTTTCCGCACCGACGATTTCCTTCCTCCCGCCACCGAGGCGACCTGGACGCCCGGAAAGATCAGCGATTTTAAGCGGGCCGCGAACTGGTAGCCAACTCCGCCGCGTGTTGGCGGACCTTCGTGATCGCCGTCGCGATATCGTCCATATCGCTTCGCTCGCCCAGCAGCATCGTCTGCGTAAACCACACCGCTTCCTGACACAATCGGTCGTTCACCGGTAGCTCGTTCTGCTCCCTCCACTGCTTCAACCGCGCCTCGCCGTAGATCCGCTGGTAGCCGCGCGACTTCAAAATGTTCTCCAGAAACGGCTGCCGGTTCAACGGAGAATAGCCACTCGAAGCCGGGATCCCTTCGGCGTTCAGCGCCTTCAAAAACGTGGCCCGCGGCAAGCCGGCGAACTGCGTGGCGTCGTAACGGAACATGTACAGGTGCCACGCGCTCCGCGTTGCCCCCTCGTGCCAAGCGGCCGGCACAATCCCGCCTACTTCCCGAAGCCTCTTCGACAGGTACGCCGCGTTCTCATCCCGCCGTTTCGATTGCGCCTCCAACCGCTCCATTTGCGCCAGCAACAACGCCGCTTGAAACTCGGTTAAACGCAGGTTCGCCCCCTGCGCCGTCGGCGCTCCGTTCCAGCCGCTCATGAAAGCGCTGCTCCCCGCCGGCGGCTTTCGCGCATTGGAGTTCGTATGGTACGCGTAGCAGCGTTCAATGAAGTCTCCGTCGTCGGAAACCACGGCCCCGCCCTCGCCCGAGTTCAAATTCTTTGAAGCCTGAAAGCTGAAGGTCCCACAGTCTCCCAGCGTACCCACCCGCTTGCCCTTCCATTCCGCCAAATGCGCCTGCGCGGCATCTTCCAGCACCTTCAGCCCCTTTGCCTTCGCCGCCGCCAGTACGCCGTCCAGGTCCGCCGGCGAACCCGCAATGTGCACCGGAATTACCGCCACGGTCCGCTCCGTCACCGCCGCGCCAATCTTGCGCGCGTCCATTTGAAATGTCGCCGCGTCAGTATCGATGAAGACGGGCAGCGCACACTTGGACAGAACGGCGTTCACCGTCGCGATGAAAGTGTAAGGTGGCACGATCACCTCGTCGCCAGCTTGCACGTCGAGACCATGCAGCGCCACCATCAGCGCGCTAGTCCCGTTGGCCGTTGCCAGGCAGTGTTTGCTGCCGACGAGCTGCGCGTAGCGTTCCTCGAATTTCGCAACCTCTTTGCCATTCCCGCGGTACCATTTTCCGCTGGTCAGCACGCGCTGGATGCCCTCCTTCTCGGCGGGTCCGACGATAGGCCATCCAGGGAATGGCTTCTTCCGCACCGGGTCGCCCCCGAGTGCGGCCGGCTTGGCCTGCGCACTCGTCACGATCGTGATTCCCGCGGCTGCCGCCGCCACTGCCTCGCGTCTCGTCATAATCACATCCTACTCCTCTATGGGTCCCAAGTTCAGCAGGATCCGCCAACACGAACTGGAATACCGTCCGAACGTAACGCTATCCAGACGCAGGTAACCCTCGAGCCCGCCGCCTCACACCTTACGCACCTCAATTGAATCGCGTCCCGAGTGGATGCTTTAGTTGAGCAATGCGCGGTTGACGGAGTGGGAGCCTACTCTGGGCGTCCGGCGGAAAGTCACTCGTCTAAGGCGTTCGAATCGATTGCGGTACCATGCCTCATTCTGAAAATGAAGAAAGCGAAATCATAGCTCTGGCGGTCGGCCGCTGTGATAGCATTTTCCCGAGGTTCGCCCTTTATGATTCCTTCGTCCCGCTTTCGCCCCGCCGCGCTAGCCCT
>JANODS010000173.1:0-1601 GCA_031412835.1 Acidobacteriota bacterium
GAATAGGTTATAGCCATCGGGGGATTCGTATTCGGGGTTGGAGCGGGGGACTTTGGGGTCGTTGGCTCCTTCGCGGGAGTTCATGTAGAACCAACGGACGGCGTGGGCGAGGTAGAAGGCACCGTTGTGGCGCCAGTCGTCGCCGATGAACCAGTCGCCAACGGGCGCTTGGGGGGAGACGGCTTTGAGAGCGGGGTGGGCGTCGAGCATGCCCATGGAGGAGTAGAAGCCGGGGTAGGAGATGCCCCACATGCCGACGTTGCCGTTGTGGTGGGCGACGTTCTTCAGGAGCCACGCGATGGAGTCGTAGGTGTCGGAGGCTTCGTCGAACTGGGTGCCGGTTTTGTTGGGGATATAGGGGCGAACCTGCTCAAAAACGCCTTCGGAGGCGAAGCGGCCGCGGACGTCCTGGTAGACGAAGATATAGCCTTTTTCCTGGGCAAATTCAGAGGGGCCGAGGGTCTCGCGGTACTGGTCGGCGCCATAGGGGCGGACGGCGTAGGGGGTGCGGAGAAAGAGGATGGGATAGAGCTTGGCGGGGGCGGCGTCCTTCGGGATGTAGACGGCGGTGAAGAGCTTGGTGCCGTCGCGCATGGGGATGCGGTACTCGTATTTGGTGTATTGGGCGTTTGTGGAAAGAGTTGGTACGGGCTTTTTGTCGGGTGGGGGGGGGGGGTGGAGGGCGGCTACGGCTAGGAGGGCGGCGAAACGCATGAACCATGGTACTTCAGGTTAGACCAGTCGATAGTGCGGAAAGACCGGAATCGGTTCCTTGAGGCCGAACAGCCCGGGGTGATTCTTGGCGGCTTGCCAGACCGCCAGGGCGAGGGCCATGACGAGGTCGTCGTGCTCTGATTGGTCGCCGGCGGGTTGGAACTGCCGGAGCTCCCGAGTTAGTAACTCCATGCCCGGGGCATCGGCGTGTAACTTCAGTTTCCGGGACTCGATGGCCACTTTTAAACTAGTTAGTAAGTCGGCCCGAGGGACGCTGGTATAGCCGCCTTTCAACGGGTGGGAGATCTGGCCTCCGCTGATGCTGATGGGCTTCAGTGCGTAGTTTGGGATGGGGTCCGCTTGGAGCAGTTCGATGACGGTGTGGCCGTTGCCAGTGGCATCGACGAGGAGGGTTCCTCGCTGTTTGGGGACATAGCAGGACGGCGCGAAGCGCTGGGCGACGTCGCGGACCCAGCGGGGAATCTTCAGGGTTGCGGTGTCGAGATCGAGGCGGTCCACGTGCCTGACGGTGAGAGTTGGGAGCAAGGGAACGCCATTGTTGACGGGACTTTTGGGTCCGTTTTGGAAGGTCAGTTCGACGGCTACCAGGGCGGTGTGATCCTGCCGTTTGCCGAGGTCGAGGCCGAGGTACATTTCGGACTTTTCGGCGAGACACTGGCCGGGGACCGCCGCCTGGGGCACGAGGAGCGCTTCGATTTGCGAGCGGGAGAGGAACTGGAGACCACCGGCAAGGAATTGGCAATCGTACTCCTGGCTGTAGAAGGTTTCGCCGTAAGTGCTCCGTTCGCTCGCGAGAAACTCGGCGCTGAGGCGGGGACAATCCTGGGCGCGGATTTCGAAGCGGGTCCAGTTATTGGGAGCGCTGT
>JANODS010000174.1:0-1124 GCA_031412835.1 Acidobacteriota bacterium
GAGACGCAGCGGAACCATCAGGCGCTGGTGATTGGCAATCAGGGCGATTTGTTTAGCGCCGGAGCGAATCTGGTGCTGGTGCTGATGCTGGCGCAAGAGGGCGAGTGGGATGATTTGAATTTGGCTGGGCATCGGTTCCAACAGGCGAACATGATGGTGAAGTATGCGCCGGTTCCGGTGGTGGTGGCGGGGCATGGCCGGGCGTTGGGGGGCGGAGCGGAGATTATTCTGCATGCGCCGCGAGCGGTAGTTTCGGCCGAGTTGTACATGGGCTTGGTGGAAGTCGGCGTCGGGGTGATTCCGGGTGCGGGCGGATGCAAGGAGATGATTGTGCGGATGAAAGATCCGCGCAAAGTGTTTGAGACGATCGGGTATGCCAAGGTGTCTGGAAGCGCGGACGAAGCCAAGCAGTTGGGTTTGCTTGACAAGGCGGCGACGGTGGTGATGAACCCGGAGCGACTGTTGGGAGTGGCTAAGGCCGAGGCGTTGGCGATGGTGGAAAGCTATCGGCCGGGCGTGGCGCGGACGGACGTGAAGGTGGCGGGAGAACCGGGCATCGCGTTGCTGAAGACGGGAGCGTGGATGGCGCGGCAAGGCGGCTACATCTCCGAATACGACGAGGTGATCGCCGGGAAGCTGGCCCACGTGTTGTGCGGCGGGGCGGTGGCGGCCGATACGCTCGTGAGCGAGCAGCGTTTGCTGGACTTGGAGCGGGAAGCGTTTTTGAGTTTATGCGGAAATCCGCAGACCCAAGCGCGGATGCAGCATATGTTGAAGACCGGGAAGCCCCTGCGGAATTAATGTCATGAATGAAGCCGTTATTGTTGATTGCGTAAGAACCCCCGTCGGCAAAGCGCCGCGCGGGGCGCTGCGGCAGACGCGGCCGGATGATCTGGCCGCAGCGGCGATTCAGGGGTTGCTCGCCCGTTACCCGGGCTTGGCGCCGGAAGAGATTGAAGATGTGATTCTGGGCTGTGCGACGCCGGAGGCCGAGAGCGGCATGAACGTGGCCCGCATTGCGGGGCTGCGGGCGGGGCTGCCGGACACCGTTTGCGGGGTGACCATTAACCGCTTCTGCGCTTCGGGCTTGCAAGCGATTGCGATGGCCGCGGAGCGGATTCGGG
>JANODS010000175.1:0-2943 GCA_031412835.1 Acidobacteriota bacterium
TTTGAGGAACACGCGCACCACGGACTCGCTGCCGCCTGTGCGCTACTCAGGCAAGCGGGAGAGGGGTCTTCCGAGCCCAAAGCAGTCCACCGCGGATTCTCCGGTCGGATTGTCGGTCTGGTGGATCCGTCCGTTTTCGGAAAGTCGATCCAAATCAAGCTCGCCAGCGCAGCTCAGTTTGGAGGCTCGGCCGGTTGGGGCTGGCCGGGTTGGGTCCCGCGTAAGGGGGCGGCGGTTGCGGGCTGTACTGGCCTGACGCTGCTTCATCTGTCTTATGCTTGGCTTCGGCGAGCTTTGGCCCCAGGTCGGTGCTATATTTTCTTCATGCATCGTAGCTGGATTCTTCGGTTCAGCGGTATCTCTGCCGCTGTAGTGCTCCTCGTTGTTGCCTCGCGCGGCGTCGCCTTACCCAATACGGTTCAGGAAATCGTGCCGGGCGTGTGGTTCCGGGAGGGCGACATTGCGAAGCAGGGCCACTGTAACAACGTCATCATTGAGATGAAGGATTACCTGATCGTGGTGGACGCCAATTTTCCGTCTGGCGCGGAGTTGGCGGCGGCCGATGCGCGGAAGCTTTCGAAGAAGCCGATCAAGTACGTTTTTGACACGCATCATCACGGCGACCACGCTTATGGCAACTCTACTTGGACTAAGTTAGGCGCGACTACACTTGCCTATGTCGGGGTGACGCAGGAGATGAAGCGGTATGAACCCAAGCGGTGGGCCGAGACGAACCGGAAGGACTTGAAGGACCTGGGAGAAGCGACGGCGGAGCCGCCGAAGCAGACGTTTGATAAGACGCCGTTCGTGCTGGATGACGGGACGCGGCGGGTGGAATTTCACTTCTTCGGTTGGGCGCATACGCGGGGGGATGGATTCGTTTATCTGCCGAAGGAGCAGGTGTTGGCGACGGGCGATGCAATCGCCAATGGGCCGTTCAATTACATGGCGGATGCGCATATATCGAACTGGCCGAAGGTGGCAGAAGCAGCGGGGAAGCGGCCGATTCGCCATTTGCTGCCGGGCCACGGACGGCCGGGAGGGCGGGAGGTGATTGCAGGCCAGGCGCAGTTTATGCGGGAGATTTACGCGGGGGTGAAGGGGATGTTGAAGGGTGGCAAGACGGTGGATGATTTGCAGAAGATGGGGCTGAACAAGACGCTGGAAGCGGCGCTGGGCTTTTCGGCACCGGCGAAGAACTGGGTCGGTAATGGGTTGGCGGGGCAAGCGGTGGCTACGGCGGAAGAGATTCAGCAGAAGAAGCCGCACGGGGAGATTGAGGGAGGGAAGTAGGGACGATGCCAATTTGCGGGCGGATTGAGTTGCGGGGAGCCCCCGCCCTCTCCGATGCAGGTGATGAAGCGGGTACTCCGCGGCGGTAGGGGGGTTGCCCTTCCCGAGTTTCTCGATGCGGTTCGGGCAGAACGGATTCCGTTTCGTGATGAGCACCAACGGGTAGCCCGGGGCCAGTGATTGGTTCCTGTATGGTCGACCGGCCCGCTCAGGTTTTCGAGTGTATTTTCTCGGAGATTCTTGGCGACCATCCGCCGCGCGTTCTTCGTACATCACCTGCCTCCCCGCCTCCTGTAGGATTAGGTACATGGCACTGATTCTGGTAGCGGGGGCGACTGGTCAACTGGGACTGGCCGCGGTAAAGGAATTACTTTCCCGGGGCATGAAGGTACGGGCACTTATCCGCGATCCGCAGGCAGCGCCACGTTTTCGAGCGCTTGGTGCCGAGCCAGTTGTCGGCGACATGACACAAAGGGATACGCTAATCACCGCTTGCCAGGGAGTAACGGAGATCATCGCCACTGCCAACGTTGCGGTCCCTTCGCGTCCTGAAGATACCTTTGAATCGGTTGAAAGATACGGCTACAGGAATCTGGTCGGAGCGGCCACCGAGGCCGGCGTGCGTCGCTTCATCTATACTTCAGTGCCCAACTTGCGCCGTGAAAGCTCATCCAAATTTTTCCGCCTGAAACGCGAGACCGAAGGACTCATCCAGGCAAGCGGGATGGATTCCGTAATATTTCGCGCGGATGTTTTTATGGATGTCGCCTTCGCCATGATGGGCAGTGCTATCCCGTTGCGAGGTGCCGCCGCCGCAACCGTCTTGCGGCCATTTGCGTTCGCCAGGAATCACTATCAACGCAACAAAGACAGTATCGATAGGGATAACGTGGCTCAAATTCCCGGCGACGGTACCGTGCGTCACGCCTTCATTTGTGTGGATGATGTAGCCCGGTTTCTTGCAGCGGCGGCGGTTGGCGGACCGTCCGGCGTCCATACGCTGGGCGGGCCGGAGGCGCTATCGTACCTTGACGTGGTGAAGCTGTTTGAGAAAGTGATCGGCGCGAACTTGCGCGTAAAGAAAACACCGACAATGGTGTTGCGTATCCTCTCACAGGTACTTCGGCCGTTCAACCCGGCGGCGGCCAATATCATGTATATCAACCTGATCGCCGCGACTGAGGAGACCTTTTGCGACGCCTCGACCCCCGCGCATTTTCGGGTCTCACTCACGTCCGCTGAGTCGTTTCTGCGCACGAAGTATGCGATTGCGGCGACAGCGTGACGCGATCTTGAATCGGCGATGGGAACAACTGGACTCCTCGAACTGGTGAACTCCTCGCCCGCGGAACCCCTGCCGACCAGGCATTCAGCGCCGGTAACACGACTGTCGCTGCAAACAGCCATACCACCGGTCGCCCGTGCCGCCACTCGAAATTTCCATCCACTGGGAATCCACTCTTGCATATCATTCTCCCCAATGGCGGCAGCGGAGAACCTCCATCGCAGTCCAATTCTGTTTCAAGAGTGGTTCAAGTTATTTGACGCCAACCATCCAGTTGTCGAGAGACCAGATTTCCCGGCTCTGGATGGACTGGCGGTAGACGGCTACCTTGCCGGACACCATCATGGAATCGCCGCTGATCAATG
>JANODS010000176.1:0-1385 GCA_031412835.1 Acidobacteriota bacterium
GCGCTAACAACCGACGCTTACATTCAAAAACGAAGAACGCATGCGGGCGGACAAGAATTCAGGAGGCACAGAGCATGGTTAGGGGCATTTGTAAGTTTTGTGGCCAGGAAGATTCATTGCAAAGTAGCCACCTGATCCCCGCAGGGGTCTTTCGGCAACTCCTGGCACCAGGAAAACGAAATCCCCATCCAGCCACCGTATCCGCCGACCGACTCATTACGACGTCGAGTCAGCCGAAGAAGCATCTGCTCTGTTCTAATTGCGAAGAGCTTTTCAACAAACGAGGCGAACGATGGACACTCGCCCACATGTTGCGGTCCGATGGTGGGTTCCCTATCGCAGATCACATCCAAGAGACTCAGCCTTTGACTGAGATCGCCACGGGAATCAGGATCTATCCCGGGCCAATTGGCATCGAGCAAGCCGCGTATTTCGCTATTAGCGTGTTCTGGCGTGCCGCAGTGACGACTTGGCCGAAACACCGGGGCAAATTGGGAATTGACATTGGGCCGTACGAGCGCCTTTTGCATGCGCATCTCCAGGACGGCGCCGATTTGCCCAATACCGTCGCGGTCGGGCTCCAAATATTGACGGACCCACTCATTCAAACCGTAGTACGACTCCCACAGGGTGGCCGAGAAGGCAGCGCATGGACGTTTGGTTTCCAGATCCCAGGCCTGAATTTCACGCTGTGGCTTGGGCGAGCATTGGAGCCAGGCTTCAGGGACAACTGTCTGATCAAGACCGGAAGGATTTGGGTTCTGCCACTCGCGGAGGCAGCCAACCTTGAGCAGTTTAAGGCAGAGTTGTCGAAGGCTAGACCCTAACCTTCTCCAACCACGCCGACGCCGCTACGAAGCCCGCCGCTGACCCAGCCCTTCCGCGATCATCGCCGTAACAAGCGTGTTCAAGCTAACACCTTCCTGACGGGCCTTGGCGACCAGCCGCGAGTGCAGGCTCCGGGGCACGCGCTGCCTCCATTGCCCACTCGCCGCAGCCGGACTCGGAACCACGTCACCGTGCTTAACGCAATTCATGAGGTAAGCTTTCACCGCATCCGAGCCGTGTTTCAACGCTTCTTCCGGGGTTTCTCCATCAGAAATGCACCCTGGCAGATCCGGATATTCGATAGCAAATCCGCCACCGTCCGCTTCCGAGAGCGGACGAATCGTGAACGAGTAGGAGTGAATTAGGGACTTATCAATTTTCATTGCTCTTACCTACGGTGTCGACAAACTCTACAAATAAGCGAACGTAAACCGGTTTGACGGGTCGATGCGCCGGAACCGAAAGGCGCCCTGCGGAAGCATGCCGGAAAAATCACGTGACTTGTCCCATGCTTCGCCACGTCTGGCTCCGCCGCAGATGCGCGACGCCCTTGTTGA
>JANODS010000177.1:0-7152 GCA_031412835.1 Acidobacteriota bacterium
TGATCAAGGCCCGTGTCCTTGATCTCCGTCGCCTCCGCCAAAGTGACGAACTCCTAGAAAAAGGGCCCCTCGACGATCTCGCCCTGCTCCAAAGCCGCCTCTGCTTTCGCGTCCTTCGCGAAATCCTTCCCGACTCGCGCCTCGACGAAACTTCGTTCCTCGCCAAACGTTCCCGCGTCCGTATCGACGCCCTCGAATACTACGTCCGCGGCCTGCTCGTCGCCGACCCCGCCTCCAAACATCGCTTTTTCACGCAAGCCGCCCGCCTCGACGCCACCTTCTCCCAACCCTGCTTCCAACTCGGCCTCTACCATTGGGAAAAATCGGCTTTCCTCGAAGCCGCCTCGTGGTTCCTCCGCGTCCGCCCCACGGATTCCCATTACCGCGAAGCCCACTTCTATCTCGGAATCTGCAAGTACCGACTCGCCGACTACGCCGCCGCCGAACAAGCCTTCCAGCTCGTCGCCGCCACCGTCCCTCTCAACGAGGTCTACAACAACCTCGGGGCCGCCCAGATGCGTCGCAACTCCCCCGCCGCGCTCAATAGCTTCCTCAAAGCCCTCGATGGCGACGACTCTGATCCCGACTACCACTTCAACGCCGGGTACGCGCTTTGGAAAAATCGCAGCTTCGATGTCGCCGCCGAGCGCTTCCGCTCCGTTCTCGACCGTGTCCCCAGCGACCAGGAAGCTATCTCCATGCTCGGTCGATGCTTGAAAAAAGAAGGGCCCCGCCCCGGCGACGCCCGCACCGAAGGCCTCGAACGCATCAAAGAGGAGTACGAAGAGTCCGTTTTCCTCCAACTGAAATCGATGATTGAGAAAAAATAATTGACGCGACTTTATCTCCTTTTTCCCTTCGCCCTCCTGGCCGCCGATCCGCCCAAACCCGCCCCACCGAAGCCCGCCCCCCCCTTGCGCCAAGAAGCCATGCGCACCGAGAATGTTGAGGGCGAACTGATTTATACCAACGCCGCCAAAGAAGCCAACGTCCGTCTCGGCAATCGCGTTCAAGTCGTCACGGAAGCACCCGTCGAAGCCAGCTATTTCGCCAGCGAACAAGGCAACCCCGCCAGCCCCGGCCTCTTCCTCGCCGGCCCCGCAAAAATCGCGATCTGGCACGGAGAACTCTACCACCGCCACCAAAACAGCGTCTTCAACGCCCGGACTTTCTTCCAGGTCGGCGGGGTCCAACCCAGCCGTCAAAACTCCTTCGGCGGGCGGGTCACCGGCGGGCTCGGCCCCCTCGGCGCACTCACCGTCAACGTGGGCCAACGCCTCGTCCGCGGCATGGTCAACGGCAACATCCTCGTCCCGCTCCTTTCCGAACGAACCCCCCTCACCCTCGACCCCGCCAAGCGCGCCTGGATCAATCGCATCTTCGCCGCTTATCCCACCGCCGCCCCCAACCGCCTCGATTTCGATTCCCGCGCCCTCAATACCAACTCCCCCCAGCGCATCAACGCGACCGACTTCGACGTCCGCCTCGACAAAGTCGTCTCCGCCTTCTACAGCCGCTCTCACCAGCACATCGACGCCTTCCAACTCGTCGCCGGTCAGAATCCGAATACGACCCTCGACAACCATACCGCCCGCCTCACTTGGCGCAAAGCATTGTCGCCTACCTTCAACCTCCAAACCGGTATCACGTTTCAAAGAAACGTAGCACTGCTGGTCAGCCCGCCCGGTGCCGTCGGCCCTCGCGTCCGCTTCGGCTATCAGATCGAAGAGCTTGGCCCGGACAGCCTCTTCCCCGTCGACCGCGCCCAGAACAGCTTCCGGTATGGCTTTGGCGCGCAGAAGACGATGGGCCGCCATACGCTCACCTTCGGCGGCGACGCCACCCGCTTTCAACTCAACGGCATCGAAGCCAACAACCTCCGTGGCTATTTCCAGTTTTCCAATAACTTTGGCCGCACCGCCATCGAGAACCTCCGCTTCGGCGACCCCACCAACTACGAGGTCACCCTCGGCAGCGTCTCCCGGGGCTTCCGCCAATGGTCCGGCCAAGCTTACGTCTCCCTGCGCTCCCAACTCCACGCTCGGCTTCAACTCTACGTGGGCGTTCGCTTCAGCCCGGACGGTTCGCCGTCGGAGGTCAACAACCGCGAACCCATTCCTTACCCCTGCGACTGCAACAACTTCGCCCCTCGCGTCTCCCTCGCCTGGCGAGCCTCCAATACTTGGACCGCCCGTGCCATGTACGCCGTGTCGTTCTCCGCCGTGCCGCCGGTCGCCTACCAGCAGGTACGGAACAACCCGCCCAACGCCACCTACATTTATCTTCAGAATCCCGACCTCATCAACCCGCTCACCACCTCCACCCAGTTCAAGCCCTCTCTTCATACTCTGGACCCCGGCCTCGTCTCCGCCTACGCCCACCAGTACAGCCTCCGCCTCGAACGCCGTTGGCTCCGGTTCGGCTACACCGGCAGCCGTTCGTTTAAGCTCCCCTACGCCTTTGTCGAGAATCGTGCCGTCTTCGTCCCCGGCCTTGCGCCCACCACCGGCAACATCGACCTCCGCCGCCCTGATCCGTCGATCAACGAACTCCGCCGTGTCGTCAACGCCGGAACCGCCTGGTACGACGGGGCGCAAGTGGCAATTGATCTTCCTTCCCGCCGCGGCCTGCTCGTCACTGCCGTTTACACTTTCGGCAAGGGCCTCGATAACGGCTCCGACTACACCGCCACCGCCGCCAATAAAGACATGCTGAACGCCCGGCCCCAGTCCATGTTCAAAATGCTCGAAGACCGGAAGGGCCTCAGTAACTTCGATTCCACTCATGCGTTCTCCCTCCAATCCGTTTACGATCTCCCCCGCCTCCGTTGGGTTGGCGCTTGGCAACTCAGCGCCGTCGGCACCCTCAAGACGGGGACCCCGCTCACGCTATTCATTGGCTCCGACGCCCCCGGGATTGGAAATATCGACGGCTCCGGGGGCGAACGGCCCAATATTCTCGATCCCTCCATCCTCGGCAAGACCGTCGGCAATCCGGACACCGCTTCGCTCATCCTGAGCCGCGAACGCTTCAGTTACATCCCCGTCGGCGACGACCGCGGCAACCTCGGCCGGGGCACGTTTCGCAAAGGGGGCATCGTCAATTGGAATGCTGCCCTGCAACGAAGCTGGAAACTTCCCCGCGACGGATCGCTCCAGTTTCGAGCCGAATCCTACAATGGAACCAACACCCCGCAGTTCGATGAGCCCCAGCGGAACCTCACGAGCCCGGCGTTTGGCAAGATCACCAACACGCTGAATGATGGAAGGGTCTTCCAATTCGGCCTCCGTTTCCTGATATAACTAAACATCACAAATTTATTGATGGCTTCTTGCCGCCAATTCCGCATTTACCACTTAAGGAGCCTTGTGCTAGTTTTTTCGGCGGTTACCGCTTAGCCGATCTGGCATATAATCAAAAAGTTCATGCTCGAAGCCTTTGGCCTATCTGACCCCGGCTGTGTCCGGAGCAACAACGAGGACTATTACCTCCTGGCGCCGTCGCTGGGATTGTTTCTCGTCGCTGACGGTATGGGCGGAGCCCAAGCCGGTGAATGTGCGTCGCAACTAGCCGCCGAAACGGTCGGCGAGTACGTCTGGCGAATGGGCCGCTCCGATGCCGAGCTTCTCCCGACGGCGTTCGCGGAAGCGAACCGCCGCGTGCTGGAAGAAGCCAGCCGCGATAGCTCCCTCGACGGGATGGGCACTACGCTCGTCGCGGTGCTTGATGCCGGCCACGAAGTTTACATTGCCAGCGTTGGGGATAGCCGCGCCTACGTGTTTCATGAAGAAAAGTTAACCGGCCTTACGGAAGACCAAACCTGGGTGCAGGAAGTCGGTCGCAAGCTCGGCATTGAAGAGTCGCAGTTGAAGGTGCATCCGATGCGCCACGTGTTGACGATGGCGATCGGCGTCAGCGATCAACTGCGCGTTCATACCTACCGGGTTGAACTCTCCCCCGGCATGCAGATCCTTCTCTGCAGCGACGGATTGCACGGCGTCGTCTCTGACGAACAAATCGAGAGAATATTCCAGACCCAAAACGCACTAGAAGACAAAGGTAAGACTCTGATCGAGATGGCAAAGACCGCCGGCGGCCCGGACAATGTAACGGCCGTTCTGCTTCGGGTGGTATCGACCGAAGAGGCACCGTTGGCCCCCGCCGAACTCGTTCCGAGCGAAACCGAATAATCATTTCGTCTTCTAAAAAATGCAGTTCCCATGGCGTCGCGCTGTGGCAGGCGTGCTGGCGGCCTGCTGCGCAGCCCACTCGACCTCGTTTGGTCAGGAACCGGCTCTGTTGCAGATCCGGATAATCGAAGGAGAAGGAGCAGTTCATACAGTCGGTACCCGGGCGTCTCAGGCGCTGGTGCTGCGCATCACTGACGAGAGCGGTCGCCCGGTCCCCGGTGCGTCCGTCAGTTTCCGCCTCCCCGACGAAGGGCCGAGCGGCACGTTTCAAACCGGGTTACGAACCGAAGTCGCCTCCGCTGGGGCCGACAGCAAAGTCGCCATCCGAGGCATTCAATGGAATCGGCTGCCCGGCCCCATACAGATTCGAATTACGGCGAACAAGGGCGAAGCGCGCTCCGGCACCGTTTCGGCCCAGTATTTAACCGAACCGACCGCGACAGCAAAACGAACCAGTGAGCCGACGACGACGGCCGTCCTGCCCCAGATTAAGATTGGGCCATCGCGGAGCAAGTGGACGATTCTGGCGATCCTGATCGGCGGCGCGGCGGCCGGCGGCGTGGCAGCCGCTTCCAATCGGGTTGCTCGGACGTCTCCGGGTGCTCCTCCGTCCGCTCCTCCGACGGCGGTCACCTTGCCGTCGGTTACCATTGGCCCTCCCAGCATCTCGATAGGGAAACCATGAAATACCTCCTGTCTCTTTTTACGTTTGCTCTTTTTGCTCAAATCGAAACTCCTCGGATCGGATTTTGGCGGGACGCGCAGAGCCGAGTTCGACCGTTGCACGGCGTCGCGGGGAATCTGATTCCTGGTGCCGCGGTCCGCGAAGGAGTCATCGCGTTCGCTTGGTACGGCGACGGCGGTTGGCTTCGTTCCGTAGACGGAATCGAACGGCTCGACGCCTCCGGCACGACGGTCGCTCGGCTAGCGGACGGCGAAGCCCGCTTCAGCGCCACCGGCATTTGGTTGACTGATCTTAATGTTGCTTATCGTTGGGACGGACGCTCGTTGAAAAACGAGCCCGTCGACGCGGTCGAGTTTGCGGTCCCGGATGTGGAGGCCGACCGGATCGAGCCGATCAGCCAAGAGTGGTGGCATGTCCGGCTCCGAGGCCGGAGCTATGCCCTGCGGACGACTGCCGGGCGCGAGGCCCGTTTCGAAATTCCGGAGGCCGATGATGAAGCTCGCTAGCCTCCTGCTCTGCGCCGCTTCGGCGCTGCTGGGTCAGATTCTGGTGGAGACGCCGACGGGCTTTCAGCCAGTTGGAGCCAGCGCTACGCTCGGCGTGACAAATCCCGGCGATTTTCTTGACACGCGGTTCCGAGGTCCGGCGCAGGCCAATATTCAGATTGGCGGGGCCGGGTTCACCGCTCGGGACATTTTGCCGGGCGGCGATTTTACAGTTCGATTTCTGCCGACGGCGGAAGGCAGTTACAGCGCCAGCCTGACGGTGGCCGGAGTGACGGTGATCCTGAGGGCGACGGCGCTGGCTACCGTCGTTGTGTCCCAGGCGGGGTTCGCTTTGAGCCGAGGGTCGGTGATCGACTTCGGCGTGCTGGAAGTTGGGGCGACCGCCGAGCAGACGTTACTGCTCGAGAATCGGTCGACCCGGATCTTGACCATCGCCCGGATCGATACCGGGGCGACGATTCTGGATGGCCCGGTTCTACCCTTGAACTTGGCGCCGGGGCGATCGGTTCCGCTGCGGCTTGGGTTGACGCCGGGTTCGGTTGGGTTCGTCGAACTCCCGCTTTCGGTGGACGGTCGGGACTTCATTCTGCGGGCGAGCGGGACGATTCCGAGGCTGCCAGCGGCGCGGATTTTGACGGACGGCGAGAACCTACGGAGCGGACAGCAGGTCCGGCTTCGGATTGAGTTTGCTGAGGCCGCCCGGTTTGCCGCGGGCGGGACCCTGGAACTGTCGTTCAACGGGACCGACCCCGGCGTCCGGTTCAGTACCGGTCGGGTAGCCACGTTTTCGGTGGCGGCTGGGTCGCGCGTGGCCCGTTTCGGAGGCGCCGACGACATCATGATGCAGACCGGCACTTCTTCAGGGATTATTCGACTTCTCGTGAGAGCACCGGGCGCTGAGACCGTAAGTGAATTCCGAATCAATCAACAGCCCGTTGTGGTGGATGAAGCGAAGGCGACCCGGGAGGGGAGCACCATCGTGGTAGCGATTACGGGTTTCGACAACTCCCGCGGGGCGGCGTCGATGAACTTTCGGTTTGCCGACCGGGCGGGGAATCCGCTGGGTTCGGTTTTCACGGTAACGGCCGTAGAGGAGTGGACGAACTACTTCCAGAACAGCGGGATGGGCGGCATATTCCGGCTCCGCGCTGTGTTCCCGGTGGCCGGGGATGCTAGCCTAGTGGGTTCAGTAGCGGTCGAGATCGCCAACACCATTGGTCGAACCGAGATTGGCAAACTGACCCTTCCCTAATGCGAGTAGCGTTAACGATTGCCGGCTCGGACCCCAGCGGCGGGGCCGGCATCCAAGCCGATTTGAAGACGTTTCACCAGCACCGCGTTTACGGCGCGGCGGTGATCACGTTGATCACGGTGCAGAACACGGTGGGGGTAACCCGGGTTGATTGCCTGGATCCGGAGCTGGTAACCCAACAGATCGAGGCGGTGTTGACGGACCTGCCGGTAGCCGCAGTGAAGACCGGGGCGCTGGGCAATGCGGCGATCATTCGGGCTGTGGCCCGGGCGGTACGGGGTCCCGTCGTGGTGGACCCGGTGATGGTTTCTAAGCACGGTGCCTCGCTGCTGGCGGCGGAAGCCGTCGCGGCAATGCTGGCCGATTTGTTTCCGGTGGCGGCGCTGGTGACGCCGAACTTGCCGGAGGCGGAAGCGCTGACCGGGATGGTGATCCGTGATCGAGCGGCGATGGCCGAAGCGGCCCGGCGGATTCCCGCTCGGGCGGTGTTGCTGAAGGGCGGCCATCTAGCGGGCGAGG
>JANODS010000178.1:0-3719 GCA_031412835.1 Acidobacteriota bacterium
TCGACCGCAATCATGCACCGCCACGATCCTCTCCGCCTTCACGCGCCCCGTCTCAATATCCACCGACACCTCCGCAAACTGCACCCCGCCAATCCCGTGCTTGCCGATAGCCAAATCCGGCGTCTTCACCGCATAACCGTCATAGTCGTCCTTGCGCTCCGCCCGACACGAAATCTCGGTAAACTGCGCCTTCTTCACCGCCTCCCGGAAAGGCAGCGCCGTCCCGGCCTTGCCCCGCACGCTCACCTTTCCCCCCGAAAACTCAATCTCCTCAGCCCGACTCTTAAACACCGGCGCAAGTTTCGCCGTCAGCTCCCGCGCCGCGCGGTACGCCGCATTCCGGGCCGCCGGCGTCAACGAACTCGTCACCCGGCTCCCACCGGACGGCGGTCCCGTCGGATAACGCGTGTCGCCAACATAAGCTCCGATCTCCTCCGGCCGCAACCCAAACTCCTCCGCCACCACCTGCGCCAGCACCGTTCGCGTTCCCGTTCCAATATCCTGAGCCGCGCTAAACGCCTCCACCGACCCATCCCCTAACACCCGAACCTCGCAAGCCGTCGGAGGATAAACAATCGAAATCCATTGCGATTGCGCCATCCCCACTCCCCGCTTAATCGGGCCCGCTGACGAGTTCGCCTTAGCGCGCGAAGCCCACCCGCTCCGCTCCGCCCCCATTCGTCGTTGCACCGCCCGCGCCTGCGAGTCTTCTGTCCCGGAGCTGTCAATCTTGTTCCGAAACTCGACCGGGTCCATCCCCAGCCGCTCCGCCATCTCGTCCAAAATCCCCTCCAGCGCAAAGATCCCCTGCACCTGTCCCGGTGCCCGAAACGCCGCGCACGGGCCCGCGTTCGTAAACACGTCGTACTGCTCCGCCAACACATTCGCGCACGTGTACATCGTGGCAGCGCAGAACCCAACCCCCGCTCCCCCCGCCACTCCCCCGGAACCGTGGGAAACAAGCTGCACCGCCGTCAGCGAGCCGTCTTTCTTAGCCCCAATTTTCAGTCGCTGCAAACTGCTCGGCCGGTTGCCACCGTTGACGTGCTCCTCCCGCCGATCCAGCATCATCCGCACCGGCGCCCGCGCCTTCCGCGAAAGATGAATCGCGAGAAATCCGAAATTGCCAATGCCGTACTTCGCCCCGAATCCGCCCCCCGTAAAGTCGCTGATCACGCGAACCTTATTCTTCGGCAAATCAAAGGCCTCCGCCGCCTCATCCCGCACGCTGGCCGTGAACTGGGTCGAAGCGTAAATCGTCAACTCCTCCTCCGTCCAATGCGCCACCACCCCGTGGCTCTCCAGCGCCGTGTGGGTCTGCACCTGCGTCCTATACTCCGCTTCCACTACGAAATCGGCCTCCGCCAGGCCCTTCTTCACGTCGCCTTTCGGCTTCCCCAACGGACTCCCGTCGTCCGGCCCGCGCACGTTTCCGCGTTGCGGAAGCCCTGGCTTCGCCCCACCACCACCCGCCGTCGATTTCTGTTCGGTCGGTCCGGGAAACACCAGGGGAGCCGATTCCTTCATCGCCTCTTCCAGCTCCGTAACGTGCGGAAGCATCTCATATTCGATCTTCACGAGCCGCGCCGCCGCTTCCGCCGCTTGTGGAGTCTCCGCCGCCACGCCCGCGATGAACTGCCCCACATAACGCACCGTCGGATACCGCGCCGCCTTCTCCGGGTTCGGATCCCGCAACTGCGCCTGCTGCGTGATGCGCTCCATCACATGAACCGCGCGCACGCCCGGATAGCGCTCCGCTTCCGAAGTATCCACCGATTTCACCCGCGCATGCGCCACCGTGCTCACCACGCGACGGGCATAGAGCATACCCGGAAGTTGCACATCGAAGGTATAGCGAGCCTTCCCGGTCACCTTCTGTTCGGCATCCAGCCTCGACACCGGCTTGCCAATCGAGGAGAGCTTGGCATTCTCCGGCAGCGGCGGCGGTTCGTCCACCGGTACTTGGCGGCTAACCGGCTTCAACCCTTCGCCGACGATCCCACATTGCAGTATTCTCGGTTTCGTCGCCTCAGGCATTGTCGGGGCCTCCTGATGTCTGCCCGTTAAGGGACAGAACAGCTTTGAAGATGTTGTTGTAGGTGCCGCAACGGCACAAATGCCCGCTGATTGCTTTCTTCACATCGTGCAGATCGGGATTAGCGTTCCGCCCGACGAGAGCCGCGCAGCTCATCACCATCCCTGGCGTGCAAAATCCGCATTGCAGCGCATCATGATCGATGAAAGCTTGTTGAATCCGATGCAGTTTCCCGTTCTCCGGAAGCCCTTCCACGGTGGTAACTTTCTTCCCCCGCGCATCCAAAGCGAAGGTCATACAGCTAGCGACAACCTCCCCGTCGAGCCAGACGGTGCAGGCGGAACAAGCCCCCCGATCACAGCCGACTTTCGTTCCCGTCAGTTCAAGATGCTGTCGCAGAACTTCGACCAGGGTCGTAGCCGGACTCGCCTCGACAGCGACCATGGCACCATTGACCGAAAGGCGAAACTTCGACGCGACCGGACCAAAGGCAACTGCCTCGTTCGTCGCTACCACCGCACGAGATTGAGCGTTCAACTCATCGAGCGAAGCCCCCACGGCAATCGGAACAGCCGCACCGCTCAATACTTGTCGTCGCGAGAAAACTCCGCGCTCTATTCCCTCAAGATCTTCAGGTTTGCTCATAGCCCTCTCTCTGAGCAAGATCACACCGGTCTACCGACTGTTACTATTCGCGGTATTTATGCGGCCCCAATGCGGCCGCGCCGATCGTCGGGGACCGTCGCTCGTGTAGCGGCGGTGTCCAGAGCGTGGGCGATTTTAGGAGGCGAGATCGATGAGCTGAATTGCTTCTCTCGCGGCGATCCAGATCAGAACAAAATCGGGCGAGCCAGCACAGCGTTACGAACTCCAAGGATTGAGGATCGTTACGCCGATGCCCTCAAAGTCCTTCACATTGCGCGTGACCAAAGTCAGGCCATGCTCCAAAGCAGTTGCCGCAAGCAGCGAATCAATGCCCGGAAGCGGTCGGCCCTTGCCCGAACAGTAGACCAAATGCTTGCCCACCGCTTGGCCACTTGCCGATCAATCGGGAGGATACGGCCGGAGAACCATTCCTCCAGCTCGGTATCGAGCCATTCCTGAAGGTGGCTCCGGCGCTTACCTTCGTCAAGTAGGCCGATCCCCTTTTGTATTTCCGCAAGGGTGATAACGCTGACGAATTGCAAGTCCCGATGGGCGGTCTCCAGCCATCGCGGCACACCGGTATCCGGTGTACCCCCTGGCCGGTTGTACTCGGACAAGACGTTCGTGTCGATCAGAAATCCATTCATCGAATATCGACGGAGCGCGGAAGATCGCGGGACCGTTCGAGGTCAAGGTCTGCTCCGGCAAAAGGCGAGTTCAAAAGAAGGTCGGAAAGATTGGCGAACTTATCCCCCTGATGGCTTGCCGGTTGCGCCTGCTGGTCCTTGAATTCCCGGAGAGCTTGAAAAATCATCTCCTCCGTCGTGGAAAATCCACCAACACGGAGCCGTTGTTCGATCAACGCTTCAACTTCCGGCCTTGTGATTTCAATGTTCATAGCGGTGTCCCCTCCCCCCCTTTCCACAGTAGCGAATACGGGTCCGTGTGTCACCAAGGGCATGGAATCAACCCTCTGCGGTGCCCCGTCCGTTACGCGGCATCCCGCCCCGCGGAACCGTAGGGAAGGACTGTAAGAAAA
>JANODS010000179.1:0-2104 GCA_031412835.1 Acidobacteriota bacterium
GACCCAGCGCAACATCGCAAACAGCGGTCGAGCAATCCACCCAAACCATCCCCAATCCACCACCGACTCAATCCGCGGATCCGTCGCCTTCAAAATCTCCAGATCCTTCGGCCCCACATAAAGCTTAAATTCGTTCTTCCCCGCCAGCCCTACGCCAGCCCCCACAAACGGAAGAAAATCCTTCGACCCCGCCGGATACGGCAGCTTATCCGTAAACGTCTTGATCTCCACCGTCTGTCCCGCCTTCGGCAAAAACAGCGCCGCAAAGAAGGCATCTTCAAGGCCCACAAACGTATAGTTCCCGGCGTTCACAATCGGCCCGTTTTCCGCCTTGGAGCTCTCGTAGATCGTCGGATAATTCTCGTTCGCCTCTTGGAACAAGGCAAGTTGCGCCGCGTACGACTTATCCACGCTCTGGTCGCCAAACCCGCCGCGCCACACCAACCCATGCGAAAGCAACGCACCGTTCGATACGACCTCGCTCTTCACCTCGCCCATGTAGCTCTTGTCCTTAAAGGAAAAGCTCTTCCGCGCCGTCACCTTGCCATCGGAATATGTAAAGGTGATCGACTTCCCGTCCGCCCCCTTCTCCATCGCAAACAGCGCCGAACTCAACTCCACCGCCGGCTTTTGATCCCTAAAGTCGTACGAAAATGGCCGCACCCCAATCGCCGTCGTGTTCACCGCCGAAACCAAATCCAGCGGTCGACCCGTGTTGTCCTTGAAATTCTTCAGCACCCAACTCAGCACCACCGCCCCACGGTTGGCAAACTGGATCCGATAAAGGTCGGTGTCGAGAAACGGAAACTCCTCTTTGGTCGCCGTCGTCGTCTCGGTTGGTGGTAGCGGAGCCTCCGCCGCCGCCGCGGCAGCAACCGGAGCCCCGGGCGTTCCCGCCTTCGCCTCCTGCTTCATCACCTGCCCAGCGTCTTTCTTCGCCACCGGCGGAGGTGTCGGCGACTTCGGCATCAAGTATTGGGAGGCAAAGATCACCACCCCCATCAATACAAACGCCAGCAGCAGCCGCTGCTCCATCGAAAGCTCTTTCTTCGGATTCGGATCAGCCATAAGGAATTTAGTTATTCGGGACGGGATCAACGCCGCCTTCACAAAACGGATGGCAACGGCCTAAACGCCGCACGCCCAGCCAGACGCCCTTCAGGACGCCAAACCGGGCGATTGCCCCCATCATGTAGACGGAGCAGGTAGGATGAAATCGGCAAGCCGACGGAAGCCAGGGCGATATCCCTCGCTTATAAAAACGAAGCACGAAAAGCGAAAGTTCCACCGGCGTTAGCCGGGTCATTACCCGCTGCATCGCGCCAAAACCTTGTCCATCTCGCGCTCCAGCACCGCAAAATCAACCAACAACGCGGAACGCCGGGGGTTGAACACAATGTCGCAAGCAGCGGAGATCTTCCCGAGGCGCGGCCTCAAAATCTCCCGCAACCGTCGCCGAATCTTGTTCCGCTGCACGGCCTTGCCCACCGCGCGGGGAATCGTTATCCCAATACGCGGACCGGGTCCGCGGAGGGCCGCGTCGACGGAAACGGAACTATGCCGCAAGCAAAAAGCCACGAAATAGGTACTCGGATATCGCACACCTTGATCGTAAACCTTTCGGAACTCGCCCGGTTTACGCAGACGGTGCGAGCTTAACGGGCCGCTAGTTGGCGGTACGGACGGCAGGCTCGTCACTGACGGTGAGTTTCCAGCGGCCCCGCGCACGGCGGCGAGCCAGCACGGCGCGACCATTCTTGGTGCTCATGCGCTCGCGGAAGCCATGCACCTTGGCACGCTTACGATTATTGGGCTGATATGTACGCTTCGGCATTTTCTTTAGTTCCTATGGGCACAGGCACACGAACGCGCACTGGACCCGATCTTTCAGTATAAAGGCTGAAACCCCTCAACGCAACCGAACGACTAAACGATTGCTCTCCCACTCCCCGATTCGAACCCAAACCGGCACCGCCCCCCGCAACTTCACCCCCTCCGGCAACACAAAACGAACCCGCTCCAACCCCTCTCCAATCCCTTCCACCACCACTCGCACCGCCAATCCACCCACAAACCCCTCCACATCTGGCCGATATCGCATCCC
>JANODS010000180.1:0-1274 GCA_031412835.1 Acidobacteriota bacterium
CTCCATGTACGGCGACGCCTCCGACCTAGTCGCCTTCCGTCTCATGCCCATCGAAGCCAGCCTCCGCCGCCCTCTGGAAGTCGACTGGACCTTCCAAGTCATTGACCCCGACCGCCGCTTGGTAGCCTTCCAGGACGCGACCCACGGCCCCGTAACCTCCTACCGTTGGGAGTTCGGCGACGGCCAGACCTCCACCGACCGCCACCCCCAACATGTCTACGCCAAGCCCGGCGAGTACGTCGTCACCCTAAACGTCGAAGGCCCCGCTGGCAAGGATCGCCGCACCAAAGTCTGGGACGTCGTCCTCCGCTAGGCCGTCTCCACCAAGTTCGGAATCGCGAACAGTTTCGCCAGATGACGATCAGCCATCGGCTTTCCGAAGCGTGGGAGGTCGACCCAAAAGCCGCGATCACCGCCAGTGGATTCTTCCGTTGAAAAGTGCTCAGCATTTCAAACGAGCACAGAAGCACGAAATCGCCCCTCCTCATCCCGCGGTCAGCTTTCCCCGGGCTTTTCCGCTGGCCCCGACTCTGTCGCTGTCGAAACTAGCGCGGGAAGCCGACCGCCGCGCCACTCAATTCCAGTACGTGCGGTCCAGGCTTCGATACTGCACCGCCTCAGCCAGATGCTTGGCCGACACCGCGTCCTTCCCGTCCAGGTCCGCAATCGTCCGCGCTACCTTCAAAATCCGGTCGTGTGCTCGCGCGCTCAGCCCCATCCGCCGAACCGCCATTTCGAGGGTTCGCTCGCCCGCTTCATCGAGTGCGCAATGGGTACGCAGGTGAGAGCTGGGAATCAGCGCGTTGTAGAAACCACGCGTTTGTTGGCGGTCCCGGGCAGCACTCACCCGCTGCCGGTAATGCTCCGAACTGGCCACCGCGTCAGGGGCCCGCAGATCCTTATACGCGACCGCCGGAACTTCAATATGCAGATCGATCCGGTCGAGCATCGGGCCGCTGATCTTGGACAAATACCGTTGGATGATTCCCGGCGTGCAGCGGCATTCCCGCGTCGGGTCCCCGTGGAAACCACACGGACATCCGTGCAGATATCAACTGCTAAGACCCCACTCTAGCCGGGGCTAGAACTCGATCTATCTATCACGAAGGGCTTAGGATAGTGAGGCAGTCGTCATTGCAGATATGTGATCACCGAAAGCAATTAAGGGCATTCTCTACGAGCGGGCGGTGCCACTTCCGGCCCAACGACAATCCACCACCCATAGCTCTTCGCAACGAGCTGGCAGGTGTCAGGCTCTGACCCGAAATCTCTGC
>JANODS010000181.1:0-2457 GCA_031412835.1 Acidobacteriota bacterium
ACCTTGCACTGCTGGTTCTCCGTCGAACCCGTTCCGCTGCCAACCGCGCCCGCCTTCAGCGGAGCCACGCCCGGCACCAGCAGCGTCGATCCAGGGTCATTCAGCAAATAAATCAGATTCGTCGCGCGTTCGTACCCCAAATAACAAGCGTTGCGCCCATCCAGAGCCGAGTTGATCAGCAATTGCGCCGCTTTCAAGTTGGTCGCCGCCACGGCGTCCTGGTAGACCATGGTGTACGTTTGCACGCCTCCGCTGCCGGAGTTTGGACTCAGGCTCACGGCCGTCGGATAGGTCTGCACCGTCCGCGGAACCCGGTGGACGCCATACGCTTGCCACCCGGAGTTCGCCTGCGCCGCGTCTCGAGCCGCCAGATAAATCACCTTATCGCCCGCGAAACTCGGGTTGAAAGACACGGCCAAAGTCAACGTCAACTCGTTGCCCACCCGCGTCACCGAACTGCCCAGTCCGTTGATGAAGCACTGCCCATTCGAAACCGTACCCGCGGCATTCAAAGTCAATCCAGCCGACAGCCCATCGCCCGCATCGCTGACGAGATAAAGGACATTGGCCGAATTCACAAATGCTATATAGCACGCTTGGCGGCCGTCCAGAAAACCGTTGATCAAAACGTTCAACACGCCCAGGTCCCCAGCCCCGTTCGGGTCCGAAAACGTAAACGTAAACGTCTGAGTCAGGCCACTGGAAGCCACCGGGCTCAGCGCCGTCGTAGTGGGGGGCTGGTTCTGACCCTGCGCGACGCTCGCGACGAGTAGGGTCGAAAGTAGGCTCCAGCCCCGCATGGTTTACTTGTCCGTCAATGCAACCACCCCAGGCAGTTGCACCCCACCGAGGAACTCGAGCGAAGCGCCGCCCCCGGTCGAAACGTGGGAGATCTTATCGCTCAGCCCGGCCGTCTTGATCGCCTTCTCCGAATCGCCGCCGCCGACAATGGAGATCGCCTCCGAATCAGCCACCGCGTGCGCCAGCGACATCGTCCCCACGTCAAACGGCTTCAACTCGAACACGCCCATCGGTCCGTTCCAGATGATCGTCTTCGCCGTCTTCACCACCGCCACGTAAGCCGCAATCGTCGCCGGGCCAATGTCCAGCGCCATCTTCCCGTCCGGAATCACCGTCACCACTTCGTTCTCGGCTTGAGCCTTAAACTCCGCCGACACCACGTGATCAGTCGGCAGCATCAGCTTTTTGCCCGCCTTCGCCATCAGGTCTCGCGCCAAGTCCAGCTTGTCGTCTTCGACCAGCGATTTCCCAATCGGTTCGCCCGCGGCCTTCAAAAACGTATACGCCATCGCCCCGCCGATCATCAACCGATCAACCACCTTCAGCAGGTTCATGATCACTTCGATCTTGTCCGAAACTTTCGCGCCGCCGATGATCGCGACACAAGGCCGTTCCGGGTCCGTCGTCGCTTTGCCCAAATAGGCCAGCTCCGTATCCATCAACAAGCCCGCCGCCGCTTGCGGCACAAACTCGATCATCCCCACCGTCGAAGCATGCGCCCGATGCGCCGTCCCGAAAGCGTCGTTCACGTAAACATCGCACAAACTCGCCAACTGCTTGGCAAACGCCGGGTCGTTCTCTTCCTCCGCCGCATGATAGCGAAGGTTCTCCAGCAGCAACACGTCGCCCGGGCCCGGCTTCAAAGCTTCCACCTCCGGCCCCACGCAATCGGGTGCCATCTTCACCGGTAGCCCCAACAGCTCCGCCAGCCGAACGGCCACCGGCTTCAAACTCATCTCTGGGTTCTTCATCCCCTTCGGCCGACCCAAGTGGCTCGCCAGAATCAGCCCGCAGCCTTGAGAAAGCGCGTATTGAATCGAGGGCAGGGAAGCCTTGATGCGCTTGTCGGAGGTGATCTCCTGGCCGCCGTTCGTCAGCGGAACGTTAAAGTCCACCCGCATGAAAACGGTCTTACCCTTCAAATCGAGGTCACGAATAGACAATTTAGCCATATAAATCGGTTAGAACTCCGAGCGTAGCACGTCGAACATCATGCGGACCCCGGTATAAAACTGGTCCAGCGGAATGCGTTCGGAATCGGAGTGCATCGTGGCCAGAATGTTGGCCGGCAACACCAGAGGCGTGAAGCCGTAAGCCGGCAGCCCCTTGGTCCGAAACTTCGTCGAATCGGTCGAATATGGCACCAGCATCGGCGTAACCTCCGCGTCCGGGTGATACTTCAAAATCACCTGCTTCAGCGCCCGAAACAGGCCCGTTTCGAAGTTCGACGTGCCCGGGTCGCCCGGCGGAGTGTTCGTCACTTCCAGCTTCACGCGCGGATCGTTCATCCGCGCCTTAATGTCGCTGATGAACTCATCGGCATTTACCCCCGGCAGCAGCCGGCAGTCGATCGTCGCCTCCGCCGCCGACGGAATCACGTTGATCTTCGGCGGATCGCCCACTCCGCTGCGCAGCGTCGTCAGCGTCATCGTGTTC
>JANODS010000182.1:0-1831 GCA_031412835.1 Acidobacteriota bacterium
CGGGGAGGCTGACGAAGGTTTGGGTTCCGGAGGTGTTGGAGAGGCTGACCCAGACGGAGACGGTGAAGCTCTTGGTGGGGTCAATGACGGGACGCTGGGTGAGGACGCCGCCGGTATTGGGGTCGAGTTTGATGGCCTGGGAGACGGTGCCGGGGACGATGGTGTAGGGACCGGTGACGAGGCCGTTGTTGTTGTTGCCGGAGGTGTCGGCGGTTTGATTTGCGGAGACGGCGTCGAGGGGCCAGCGGCCGGCGAGGAAGGGTCCGGCGGGGGCGGCGGTTACCGTGATGGTGGTTGCGGGGGTGGTGGCGGTGAGGGCATTGGTGGCGGTGGCTTTCGCGGTGATGGAGTAGGTTCCGGCGGGGACGTTAGTCCAGTTGAAGGTGTAAGGGGAAGACGGGACCGACGCCAGGAGGGTGGCTCCGTTGAAGAATTCGACTTTGGAGAGAGCGCCGGTGGTGTTGGCGCTTAGGAATATGGTGGCGGGGGCGGCAAAGGTGGTGGCGGGGACGGAGAGGGAGATGGTTGGGGCGACGGGGGCGCCGGTTACTGTGATGGTGGTGGCGGCGGTGGTGATGGTTCCGTTGGCGCGGGCAGTGATGGAGTAAGTGCCTACGGGGACGTTGGTCCAGTTGAAGGAGTAGGGGGCGGTCGTGTCGGTGGCTAGGAGCGTGGCTCCGTTGAAGAATTCGACCTGGGTGACGGGGCCGGTTGTGTTGGCGGTTAGGGCGATCGTCGCGGGAGCGGTGAAGGTGGTCGCGGGGACGGAGAGGGCGACTGTTGGGAGGGCGGAGACGGTGATGATCGTCGACGTGGTGGTGGCCGCCGTTCCGTTGCTTCCGATTGCTTTCGCGGTTATGGCGTAGGTTCCGGCCGGGACGCTGGTCCAGTTGTAGCTATAGGGCGCGGTGGTATCGGTGAAGAGTAACGACGCTCCGTTATAGAACTCGACCTGGGAGATCGTCCCGTCAGAGGTCGAAGCAGTGGCCGCGAGGGTGATGTTGGCGGGTGCGGTGAAGGAGGTTGCGGGGACGGACAGGGCCACCGTTGGCGAGGGAACAGTAGGGGCTCCGTTGAAGACCGTGGTGATTTCGGCGTCGGAGAGGGCGGAGGCGTAAACGCGGATATCGTCGATGCGGGCGTCGTTGCCGTCGTGGCGGACTGCTCCGTAGAGGGAGTAACCGAACGCGAGGGGTCGAGGGTTGGCGAAGGCACCGGCAGAGGCGGACACTTGGCTTTCGCGGCGCCCGTCAACGTAGAGGCTGAGCTGTTGGGTTGTGGCGTTATAGACCGCCGCGACGTGATACCAGCGGTTGGGGACGGGAATGGTGGTGGACGGGGCTAAGGATTCGGCGGCGGATATACTGTCGGCCGAGTACATGTCGAGCATGAAGCCGCCGTGGTACCAGCCGGCGAGTTGCAGGTAGAAGTTGGAGACGTTGGTGGCGGGGAGGCTGACGAAGGTTTGGGTTCCGGAGGTGTTGGAGAGGTTGACCCAGACGGAGACGGTGAAGCTCTTGGTGGGGTCAAGGACGGAACGCTGGGTGAGGACGCCGCCGGTGTTGGGGTCGAGTTGGAGGGCTTGACCGATGGTTCCGGGAACGATGGAATAGGGGCCGGTGACGACGCCGTAGTTGTTGTTTCCGGAGGTGTCGGCGGTTTGATTCGTGGAGACCGCGTCGAGTGGCCAACGACCGGCGAGAATGGGTCCGGCGGTGGCGGTGGTGATAGTGATGGTGGTGGCCGGGGTGGCGGCGGTAAGCGAGTTGGTGGCTGTGGCTTTGGCGGTGATTGAGTAGGTGCCGACCGGGACGCCGGTCCAGATGTAGGT
>JANODS010000183.1:0-1184 GCA_031412835.1 Acidobacteriota bacterium
CGAGGGAGGCTAGGAGGAGTTCGGGCGGGGTCATGCCTTCGTCGGTGCCGCGGTTTTCGGTGGGCTGGTCGACGATGATTTGGTGACCGCGGGTTTCGGCTACGCAGCGGGCGTCAGTTTCGTAGGTCACTTTGCAGGTCATCGAAAGGTAAGATGCAGTTGGAGGCGGATGGGTGACAAGTTTGCGGGCGAGGGAGAGATCCCCTTGCAGACGGCGAGAAGGTAATCAACGATCAGGCCAGCGCTTCGTCTTCCGGTTTTGTGACATTGAGAAACTGTGCGAGTAAACGAACGATGCAATTTGGGTGTATTGGGTTGGTGCCCATGGCGATTGTCAGCCTTGAGTGTTTGGTTTGGACGGACGTCGCGATCTGTTCGGCGACTCCCCCCAACGTCTGCTCGGTGGGCGCGCGAGTAAAGTTTTTTGTTGGCCAGGCCGCTTTTTTGTTCCTGATGGGGGCAATGGGACGGCGAATCTTTAGTCGGAGCGAGCGACCGTGCGAGCTTCGGCTGAATTCCTCCAAAGAGGCGGAAGGGCAACCCGAAGACGGGGGATCCGTCTTCAGGAGAGATTGTTTTCGGTGACGGGCCACTTCCTGATGCGCGTGGCCTCTGCCCCAGAAGCTTGACGCTACGACCAAATCCCTTTTCCTTCGTTCGACCGGATCGTCATCCGCCGAGGCGCTGACGGGATGGATCCCGACCTGGATGAATCCGGGGCGCTCGAAGCCTTGCTTGGTGGGCTAGAAGATAAGTTTCAGGCCGAGTTGGACGATGCGGGCGTCGCGGGCGGAGTTGACGGTTCCGAACGTCGAACTGCGGTTCTTACCGTCGGTGCCGGGGACGAAGTTGTCGTCGGCGAGGCCGAGGTTGACGTGGTTGGCGATGTTAAAGGCCTCGGCGCGGAATTCGAGGCGGAAGCGTTCGGCGATCGTGGTGGACTTCAACAAAGAGATGTCGACGGTGATGGCGCCGGGGTGGCGGACGTCCGGAGTAGTGCGGCCGACGTTGCCGAGCTCGTACTCGGGCGGGTTGACGAAGACGTCGGTGCGGAACCAGTTGGTCCGGGTGGGGTTGTCGAGCTTGGCGCTTTGGCCGGTGGAGTTGGGGCGGTCGGCGGCGAAGTTATTGGCACCACGGACGGTGAGGGGGACGCCGGTCTGCATGACGTTGATCATGTTGAC
>JANODS010000184.1:0-4567 GCA_031412835.1 Acidobacteriota bacterium
TTGATGCGGCTCTGCACTTGCTTGGCCTTGGTGGCTTGGGCGCGGAAACGATTGATGAACGCTTCGAGAGCTTCGATGCGCTCTTTCTGATTGCGGTAGGCGGCTTCGATTTGGAGACGGCGCTCGTTCTTTTGTTCGAGATACTTTTCGTAGTTGCCGCTGTAGAAATGCATGCCTTTGTTCCAGATCTCGACGATCTTCTTGACGGTGACGTCGAGGAAGTATCGGTCATGAGAGATCATGACGAAGGCGTAGGGGTAAGTCTGGAGGTAGTGTTCGAGCCAGTCGCGGGCTTCGATGTCGAGGTGGTTGGTGGGTTCGTCGAGGAGGAGGAGACTGGGTTTTTGGAGGAGGAGTTTGCCGAGGGCGATGCGCATTTGCCAGCCGCCGGAGAACTCTTCGGTGGGGCGGCGCCAATCGTCTTTGTGGAAGCCGAGACCGTCGAGGACCATGCCGACTTGGGATTCGACGGTGTAGCCGTCGCGGGTGGTGAACTCGTTTTCGAGGCGGTGGAAACGGTCGGTGACGGTCTGGTATTCGGGGCTGGTTGGGTCGAGTTCGGACATGGAGCCGGTGAGGGCTTCCATTTCGTGCTCCATGTCTTTCAGGTCGTCGAAGACGCTCATGCATTCGGCAAAGACGGTGCGACCGCTAAGGGCGAGGCCGTCCTGGGGGAGGTAGCCGAGGGTCATGCCCTTGGTGAATTGGATGGAGCCGTAGTCGAGGGTGTCCATGCCGCCGAGGATTTTGAGGAGGGTGGATTTGCCGGTTCCGTTGCCGCCGACTAGGCCTGCGCGTTCCTGGGGGGTGATGAGCCAGGAGACATTTTCAAAGAGCAGTTTGGGGCCGAAGCGTTTGCCGGCGAGGTTGAGCGTGATCATTGATAGAGAAGGGGACGGGATGTGAGGAACGGCCGGAGGCGGAACCAAACGCGGGGACGGGAGGCCCTTCTCTATTGTAGTTCTTTGGCTACCAGCGGGAAAGAATTAACTCTCCGGATTTAGAGCGGGAGGAGTTCATGGCGGCGGAGACTCGCGTCTAGAGTTCTGCGATCAATGCGAATCCCTTGATCGACTAGTTCCCGGTAGGAGCTCCGCAGATCGGATAGGTCGCCCCGGCGGTACAGTACTTCGAGGAGACCGACGCAACCGATTACAGCGAGCCCCATCTGCGTTGCCATACGGCGACCGCGCCGTTCATCCATAAGGACGAGGGCGATACCAAACTCTTGGGCAAGTACGACTGCGCTGGTCTCTCCGGCTCCGAGGCCAAACCGCCTCCCAATGGAGAGCATAGAGCTAGGATTGGAAATGTCCAGTACTTTGATCCAGTGAGCTCCCGCGACAGCGGAGGCACCGGGCATACCTTGACCCTCGACGACTATTTCCTCGTAGACTTCCCGTGCAATGAAGACCGTGGAGAAGAGGCCAGAGAGCAAGTAGAGAGAGTCGAGCCTGGCAAGCGTGATGAGCGGCGAGGCGTTTGAGACAACATTCACGGGAAGAATCGCTGAATGGTAGCCCTATCCTGTTCGAGTTCTTCGATTCCGTAGTGGAGCGGGACATCGCGTTCGGCGGCAAATTCGATGAAGTCCTCAATGGCCGTCTGACAGAGTTCGGCGGCTCGCCCGAGCGAGACTTTGTCCTCACGAAATAGTTCGAGCGCCAGAAGGCGGGCGACACCAACAGCGGACTGTGCTTGGTCTACTGTTGCCGCTTCGACAAGAGCGACGGACAAGGGCACCATTATGGTATCCATCATTCCCTTACCGTAGCATGGTGGGGGCATGGAGAAATGCGGGGTGTATTGTGGTAGTCTCACTGGAGATCCTATGGAAGCACTCGGCATGGTAGAAACGAAAGGGCTGATCGGCGCGATTGAAGCGGCGGACGCCATGGTGAAGACGGCGAACGTTACGTTGACCGGCAAAGAGTACATCGGCGCGGGCTATGTGACGGTGACCGTGCGCGGGGACGTGGGTGCGGTGAAAGCTGCCACGGACGCGGGCGCGGCGGCGGCACGGCGCGTTGGTGAGCTGGTGGCGGTGCATGTGATTCCGAATCCGCACGAGGAAGTCGAGAAGATTCTCCCCGGCGCGATGAAGAAGTCCGAGAAGTAGGCCACTAGGTACTGGCAGCGATGCTGCACGATCCGGACCTGATAACGATCCAAGAGGTCCGCACGAAGGTTGAGAAAGCCTGGGCGGCCTGGGAGAAGTATCGCCACTTCAGCCAGGAACAGGTGGACGCAATCGTCGAGCGGATGGCGGAAGCGGCGCGGGGCAACGCTCGGAAACTGGCCGAGATGGCGGCGGAAGAGACGGGCTATGGGAACGCGGCGGACAAGTTTGCTAAAAACTTGTTGGCGGCGGAGTTGCTGCCGCAACGGTTGCGGGGGATGCGGACGATTGGCATTCTGCGCGAGTTGGCCGAGGAACGGATCACGGAGATTGCGGCACCGTTAGGAGTTGTCGCGGCGGTTTTGCCGACGACGAATCCGACTTCGACAGCGATTTATAAGACGCTGATTTCGCTGAAGGCGGGGAACGCGATTGTGATTAGCCCGCACCCGCGGGCGAAGGGATGTAGCTGCGCGACGGTGGAGACGATGTATCGGGCGGCGATTTCGGCGGGAGCGCCGGAGGGTTTGTTGCAATGCCTGACGCAGCCAACTTTGGAAGCGACGAACGCGTTGATGCGGCATCCGAAGACGGCGGTGATTCTGGCGACGGGAGGCGGGGCGATGGTGAGGGCCGCGTATTCGAGCGGGAAGCCGGCGTTCGGCGTGGGGCCGGGGAATGTGCCGGTTTTGCTGGATAGTTCGGCGGACGTGGACGTTTCCGTAGGCAAGATTTTGTCGGGGAAGTCGTTTGACTTTGGGACGTTGTGTTCGAGCGAGCAGACACTGGTGGCGGAGCGGAGTCGGCGGGAGGCGGTGCTGCGGGCGTTGGCCGCACAGGGAGCGCACGTTTGTTCGGCGGACGAGACTAAGGCCTTGGAACGTGTGTTGTTTGCGAAGGGGACGGCGGTGAACCCGGAGTTGGTGGGGCATGCGGCGACGGTGATCGCGGAGGCGGCGGGGTTCAGCGTGGCGGCGGGGACGCGGGTATTGGCTTGTGAGATTGGGGGAATTGGGAAGGAGTATCCGCTTTCGGCGGAGAAGCTTTCGCCGGTTTTGGCTGTGCATTTTGTGGCGGATTGGGGGGCGGCGCTGGCGGCTTGCGAGGCGGTGCTGCGGTTCCACGGGTTGGGGCATACGTGCGGGATTTATACGCAGGACGAGGGGCGGGCGCGGGAGTATGGGATACGGATGCCGGCGCATCGGATCCTGGTGAATTCGCCGACGCCGCAGGGGTCGGTGGGGATTACGACAAACCTGTTTCCGGCGATGACGCTGGGATGCGGGGCGGTGGCGGGGAATTCGACGGGCGACAACGTGACGCCGCTGCATCTTTTGAACATTAAGCGGGTGGCGTGGGCGGTGAGGGAACCGCATGAGGCCTTGCCTGCGTTGGGAAAGCCTGCGAGAGTAGGGACTATGGCGACGGGCGAAACCGCAGTGGACAAGAATCGGGTGGTGGCGGCGGTGGAGCGGTACTTGGCCGGCCGCGGGGTGGCGGGTGTGGCTTCGCCGACGGCGGAGATTGTGGACCGGTTTTTGGCGAAGCGGGAGGGGCCGGTGGCAGCGGAACCGCAGCCGGCGACGGTGGATTTTGTTTGCGAGAATGATGTCCGCGATGCGATCAAGAGCGGTAAGAAGATCTATATTTGCGCTAAGTGCATTGTGACGCCGGCCGCGCGGGACTTAGCCGGCCAACAGCGCGAAGAAATTTTGATCATGACTCGAAGTGACAAGACAAAGGCGGGTAAGCCCGCAACGGATTACTAACTCATGCAGCCTGACCTGGATAGTTTAAAAAACGAATTGCCGCCGTACTTGGAGTCGCGGGGGGTCGTGATTTTTCACGGCGAATCGCGGCTGACCGATGACGGGAGCGTGGTGATGTGGGACGTGGAGAAGCGGCCCGATTTCCGAGAGTTTGTGGAGTGTTCGCAGCGGCTCGGGGTGAAGGTGATCGTGTTGCACACGCGCGGCTTCGAGCAGCAGAACATTGATGACGTGAACGAAGAGTTGGCTGATTGCGAGATGCCGCAGCCGGAACGGCGAGATATGGAGCGGCGACTGAAGAAGTTACAGCCTTATACGGGTTTCACGTCGCAGATTGAGATCAGCTTTGACTACGAGAGCCGCGTGTATATGTTTGAGGCGCGGAGCGAGTTCATGAACGAGTTACTTTCGATCATGAACGACATTGATTTATGGCTGCCGGCGGGAGAGGATAGCGAGGAGGAAGATCCCATGACGGGTGGCTTCTACTCACGGAACTGACGGCCGAGCGGAAAGCAGCGCGGTGGATATTGCCGGCGCACACGGAGGCACCGGTGGCGGCGTTGGCGGAGGCTTTAGGGCTGGGGCTGCCAGCGGCGCGGGTGCTATGGACGCGGGAGATCCGGGAGGTGGGGGCGGCGCGGAAGTTTCTGCGGCCTTCTTTGGATGAGCTGCATGA
>JANODS010000185.1:0-1857 GCA_031412835.1 Acidobacteriota bacterium
GGGAGCGTCAGTGGTGCCAGGGGCGGCGGCGAAGAGCTTGTTGATGGATAAAGTCGTGACGGGCCAGATGCCGCCGGGGAAAGTCAAGATGACCGACGCCGAGATGGACCAGGTGCGGGCGTGGATTGCTAAGGGCTTGCAGGCGCCCGTGAAGGTGGCGGCGGAGACGGAGCACGAGGTGCGGGGGATTATCCAGGCGCGGTGTGTGACTTGCCACGGCGGATTGAAGCAGATGGGCGGGTTGGATCTACGGACGGTGGCGAGTCGGCTGAAGGGCGGGAAATCGGGTCCGGCGCTGGTTCCGGGGAAGCCGAACGAGAGCCTGATGTTGAAGCGGATTGTGAGTGGGGAGATGCCACCGGACAAGATGGCGAAGGAGTTGGCGGTGGAGTTGGTGACGGACGGGGAGACGGAGAAGTTGCGGGCATGGATTGCTTCCGGCGCGCCGGGGGCAGTGGCGGTTACGGCGACTCCGGACGCGGTGGTGACGGCGAAGGATCGGCAATTTTGGAGCTTGCAGCCGCCGGTACGGCCGACGGTGCCGGGCGGAGCGAAGCATCCGATTGATGCGTTTTTGCTGGAGAAATTGAAGGGAAAGGGATTGGGGTATAGCAAGAGGGCAGATCGGCTGGCGCTGCTGCGGCGGGCGCATTTGGATTTGACGGGGATGCCGCCGACGGTGGCGGAGGTAGACGCCTATTTGAAAGATAGTTCGCCGGAGGCCTACGCGAAGTTAGTGGATCGGTTGTTGGCTTCGCCCCGGTACGGGGAGCGGTGGGGACAGCATTGGCTGGACTTGGCAGGTTACGCCGATTCGGAGGGGTTCGGGCAGGACGATGGGGTGCGGCGATATGCGTGGCGGTACCGGGATTATGTGATTCGTTCGCTGAATGCGGATAAGCCTTACACGCTGTTTTTGACCGAGCAGTTGGCGGGCGATGAGATGTCGGACGACTGGAAGAAGGCCAAGGGTGTGGCGTCGCCGGAGATGTTGGATCGGCTGGCGGCGACGGGATTTCTGCGCACCACGCCGGACCCGACGAACTCGGCGGAGCGGGGGTTGTTGGGCGAACGGATGAACATTGTGGCGGATGAGGTGGAGGTGCTGTCTTCGTCCGTGATGGGGCTGACGATGGGGTGTGCGCGGTGCCACAACCATAAGTACGACCCGATTCCGCAACGGGATTATTATCGGCTGAGCGCGATTTTGCAGGGGGCTTATGACCCTTACGAGTGGAAGACGCCGAATAAGCGAGAGTTGGATTTAGCGCTGGAGAGCGAGCGGAAAGAGGTGGCGGAGTGGAATGCGCCGCTGGAGGTGGAGCAGGCGAAATTGAAAGAGGCGTTGCAGAAGGCGAGGGCACCGTATAGAGCGCAGGCGGAGGCGAAGATTACCGACGCCGAGTTGGCGAAGAAGTTCCCGGAGTTGGCGGAGATTACTCGGCCAATCGAACGGGACTTACAGACGTTGCGGCAGAAGATGAAGCAGAAGCCGCATGTGCGGGTGCTAATGGACAATGAACAGCCTTCGCAGGCGTATCTGCTGCGGCGCGGGGACCCTATTAGCTTTGCGGATCCGGTGGAGCCCGTGACGCCGATGCTGCTGGAGCATCCGGCGCTGGCCCCTTACAAGATTGAGAAGCCGTTTGAGGGGACGAGCGGACGGCGGCTGGCGCTCGCGAAATGGATGACGCAGCCGAATCATCCGTTGACGAGTCGGGTGGCCGTGAACCAGTTGTGGATGCGGCATTTCGGGCGGGGGATTGTGGCAAGTGTGGCGAACTTTGGGCGGTCGGGAGTGCAACCGTCGCATCCGGAGCTGCTCGATTGGCTGGCGACGGAGTTTGTGTCGAGCGG
>JANODS010000186.1:0-2192 GCA_031412835.1 Acidobacteriota bacterium
GGCGGCGCTGGAGGCGGAGGCGGCGGCTGGGGAGAGTATTCGGTATGCACACGAAGCGCTGGAATCGACCGAACGGCTGGTGCGGGCGGGGGAGCAGGCGGACAACGAACTGGCGGGCGCGCGGGGGCAGCTGCGGCGGGCGGAGGAGCAGGGGGCGCAGTTCCTGGGACAGGCGCGGGAAGCCGAGCAACAGTTGAAGGCTTTGCTGGCGTCCGATGGGACGGACCCTTTGTGGGAGCAGGCGTGGAGGCCGGTGGACACGAGTTTGGCTTTGGCGGCGACCACGACGGCGGGCGAATTGACCCAGCGCGCGCTGGAACGGCGGCCGGAGTTGGCGGCGGCGGCGCTGCGCTGGAAAGCGGAGCGGGAGAATACGAAATTGGCGGCGGAAGGGCGGAAACCGGCGGTTGATTTTTCGGTGACGCGGACGGGGCAGGGGTTGGCGGGCCGGGCGGTGCCGCAGGGTTCGCTGTTTCCGGGGTTTTCGTTGGACGCGCCGCCGCAATTGATTGGAAGTTACGGGCGGGCTTACTCGCAGGTTTGGCGGAATCAATATCCGACGTCCGAAGCGAGTCTGACACTTGAGTTACCGCTGCGGAACCGGGAGGCGGAGGGACGGTTCGGCGAGCAACGGGCGGTGGAACGGCGGGCGGAGGCGCAGATCCGGCAGTTGGCGGTGCAAACGACCTTGGGGGTGCGGCGGGCGTGGGAGGCGTATGGAGCCGCGCAGGCGCGGATTCGGGCGGCGGCGGACGGCGAAGCGGCAAGCCGGGAGCGGCTGGAGAGTGAACTGCGGCTGTACCGGGAGGGGCAGTCGAACAATTTGAATGTCAACGTTCGGCAAAGCGAGCGGACGGAGAGCCAGCAATCGTTAGTGAACGCGCGCCGTTCTTTGAACTTGGCGAGCGCGGAGTTACGCCGGGCGGCGGCGCTGACGTTAGAGACGTTTTCGATCAAGGTGGAATAGGATGAAGTTACTTTTAGCGATAGTTTCAGTGTTGTTGGTTGGCTGTGGGGCAAAGAGTTCCGCGCCGGTCAGCGCGGCGGCGGTGGTCGGGCCGACAGTTCGTTTAGGGTTGGTTGAGGCGGTGGAGGCGAGGCAATCTCTGGGGGCATCGGCGACGTTTGCGGCGATTGATTCGGCGGAGCTTTCGCCGGAGACCGAAGGGGTGGTGCGCGAAGTGTATGTTCGGATCGGGGACATTGTTTCGGCGGGCCAACCTTTGCTGCGGATAGAGGCGCGCGAGGCGCAATGGCGGCTGGATGAGAGCAAGGCTCGCGTCAGTGAGATGCAGGCGGCGCTGCGGCAGGCCGAGGCGCGGCTGGGTGGGGAAGGGCAGAAGAATTCGGATTTGAGTGCCGAGGTTCTGAGTGCGCAGTCGAGCGTGGACGGCGCCGAGGAGGAGTTTCGATTGGCGGAGATCGAGGAGGGGCGGGCGGCGCGGTTGCGGGCCACGAAGGACATTTCGCAGTCCAGTTACGACCGGGCGAAGAGCACGTTGCTGGGCGCGCAGGCGCGAATGCGGGGAGCGCGGCAGCAGTTAGCGGCGGTGAAGAACGCGGGTCGCCAGTCGACGCAGGCGATTGCGATGGCGCGGGCGCAGTTGGAGAGTGCGCAGGCGCAAGCGGCCCAAGCGCAAAAGCGGGCGGGAGACACAACGTTACGGGCCCCGTTTGCCGGGGTTGTGACGGGCAGGTCGGTTTCGGTGGGGGAGTACGTGGGGCCGCAGTCGAAGCCGTTGCGGCTGGAGCGCGTGGACACGCTGAAGTTGGTTTTTCAACTGCCAGAGGCGCAAGCGGGTGCCGTGCGCGCGGGATTGGTGGTGGAGGCTAGGCCGACGGCGCTGCCGGGGCAGGTGTTTGAGGGACGGCTGCGGACACCGAATGGCGCGTTGGACGCAGCTTCTCGGGCCCTGGTGGTGGAGGCCGAATTTTCGAACGCGAAGCGGTTGTTGAAGCCAGGCTTCTTTGCCGAGGCGAGGATCTTTCTTGGGGGGACCGAGCCGCGACTGCGGTTGCCGAAGGCGGCGTTGGATTTCGATCCGCGAACCGATACTTATCGAATTTGGAGCTTTCGAGAAGGGACTGTGAAGCTACATTTGGTGGGGGTTCCGGAGAAGCAGGGGTCCACCGTGGAACTCGCGCCGATGGCGAGATTGGTACTATCGACGAAGACGACCTTCGCCTGGCTG
>JANODS010000187.1:0-2406 GCA_031412835.1 Acidobacteriota bacterium
CCGTAGCCATCACGCCTTCAATCGGCAGTTCGTGGTTGGATTGGTAGTTGCCCAGCGACATCTGGATCACTTCTCGAACCGTCGCGGTGCCACTCGAATTGCGGCGCCAGAATTCGAGCGAGTAGTCGATCTCGTCCGGCGTTACGTGCGCCCATTGGCCGTGCACCTTAACGAGCGGCGACCGCAGCCGCTGGAGTTCAAGCAACTCGTCGCGCGTTGCCAACTCGCCGGCCACCGCGATCCGCCAGTCAAAAGTCAGAATCCAATTCAGCGAAAGTCCGCCCTTCGGCGGCTTCTCCGGGCTGTCGACAATTGCCTTGACGCTGAGCCGAGCCCGCGTACCGTCGCGGCTCCACCACTTCGGTAGCTCCACCGCGAAGCCGCCTTGCTCCAAGGCGACGGCCTTCTGATTCAGGAACTCATACGCCCCATTCGTGTCGAGATCGAAGCCCGTCGGCACACTGGCGCGGAGGGAGCTTTCGATCCGCGTGACGATGGAGGTCGCCTGCGTTAGCGAGGTTAACAGGAACTCGAGGGTTGGCTGCCGGGTCACCCCCACCAAGCGCTCGCCTGTTCCGATGTGTTCGGCGCGCAGAACGTTGTCCGGGTTGTCGACGCTTTGTACCAGATAGCGGACCGTCCAAGCGGTGTTCGTTTCGCTGGGCTCTTCCAGGCGGAAGCAGAGCCGGAACGGGGCATCGGCCGTGAGAGCTACCGGTCTACGCCATTGCCGAACCTGCTTGGCGATTCGATCTAGGACGTCTGGATAGCCATCGACTAGTCCATCTTCCGACGCTAGGGCATACAACCATCGTTCATGGGGGCTCTTGCCACGAGGGGGTTTGCCGCCGTTGTAGCTGCCGCGAACGAGATCGTCGAGCATCCAGGCGACGAAGGCATCAAGGACGATGCGCGCCGGGGTGGAGGGCGCAGCCTTATCTTCGAAGGTGATGGCGCGCGCCGAGGCGGGCATCGCCGCCGCCAGAGCGGCCAGACGGTGACCTTCGATACCTGGGTAAACAGGCGTCCAGTTGGCGGCGAAATCGCCGTCGACCTCGTCCATGTCGGGCAAAAACTGTTGCCGGGCTACGAGGCCGCCCGCAAAGCGCAGGGCAGCCACCCAGAATTGCACGTCAGGGGCCACCATCAGCCCGGGTCGTATGATCCGTTGGCCAAAGGTAGCGGCAAGAAAATCCACAGTTTCTTTCGGCCCCAGTTGCATGGAAGCAACAGACCAGGGAGAGAGCACAAGGCTCTCATAAACGGGATGCTCGGCGATCAACGCGCTAGATGCCACTGGCCCTTCGGGCGCAGCTGGCGCCCAGAGAACGACTCGTTGCATCTGGGCCTTTGCCAATTCCCCACAGTAGGGCAGGGACGAAAGAATTTCGCGCAACAGAGCGGGCGGAGCTCCGAAAGGGTACTCCGGCGATCCGCTTCGTTGCGGACGCGCCACAGTAGGGGCCGCCTTCGCCTGTTTATGATCTGCCGATGCCTCCAGCCATATCGAAAAGAAGCCGTCGTGAACGCCGGCATGCAGGATAAGCATCGAGTAAGACTAAACAATCAATACCACATCGGATGACCCTTTCGGGTGAACCCATTTCGCGTACAGTAGCAGAGACGCTTTATGCACACCCCTTCTCCTCAAGATCAGATCTTTGATATGGGCCTCGGCCTGATGCGCGCCCGCCTCGTTCAAGTGTTCGCGGAGCTTCGCATCGCGGACTATTTAGCGGCGGGCCAGCAGTCGGTTCCCGGCACTCATGCGCCGTTTCTGGACCGCTTCCTGCGCGCCTGCGCCACCATCGGCTTGGTCAGCACACAGCCTGATGGCACCTTCGTGCTCACCCCGGTTGGCGAGACCCTGCGCACGAATGTTCCCGGCTCGATGCGGGCCATGATGGCGTCGCTCCTCGGCGGCGGCCATCTGCGCGCCTGGGGCAACTTGCGTGCTTCACTGGAACGCGGCGTCACGGCGTTTGACGATGCGCACGGTGAGGACATCTGGAGCTATTTCACGAAAACGAACCCGGACGAAGGGAACGTTTTCAACCAGGCCATGAGCGACTTTAGCCATGCGGTCATCCCAGCCATTCTCGGCAGCTTTCAGTTCCCGGCTACGGGCACTCTCGTCGACGTAGCCGGTGGTAACGGAACGCTACTCTGCGCCGCGCTGGGCCAACAGCCCGGCCTCCAGGGCGTCGTCACCGACCTCGCCTTTACCATTCCCGCCGCAGAAGCCTACATCGCCGAACAGGGCCTATCCGACCGCGCCACGGCCGTCGCGGCGGACTTCTTCTCCACCGTCCCCGCCGGTGCCGATGCCTACATGATGAAGTTCATTCTTCACGATTGGAACGATGTCGACGCCGGCCGCATTCTCGATACGATTCGAGCCGCTGC
>JANODS010000188.1:0-2276 GCA_031412835.1 Acidobacteriota bacterium
AAGACGCAGATCAAGTATGCGGCGTTGATGATCTTCGCGATGGATACGGACAGCGGTCGGATCAGGAATTTCCCGGCTGCGTTGAAGCGGGAGTTGACGCCGCTAGTGGAGGATACGCAGCGCCGCCGTAAACAGGAGATCGCGGCGTTCGCGGCGAATGGGAAGCACGTCCGGATCGTCAAACTGCGCCATACGGGGCACTATTGCTTCGTCCATCGAACGGATCGGGTGCTGCGCTTAATGACCGAATTCCTTGCGGCCCGAACGGTGGGCGATGGAGCGCTCATGCAGTGAGAGGGCGACAAAGTGAGCGTGTGAACGCCCGGCTTATGTGAATATGGAGGAGGACCGCCGATGACCATTGCCTTAGATAGCGCCGCATTCAACACCAACCCGCTGATTAAGAACAATATCGCTGCCCAGTTTCGGCTGGATATTCTGGCGGGGAGGTTGGCACCGGGCGAGGCGATCGTAGAGGGCAAGTGGGCGACGCAGTTGGGCGTGGCGCAGTCGAGTGTTCGGGCGGCTTTGAATATTCTGGAATCCGAGGGGTTTGTTGAGCGGGGTCAGGGGCGGAGTGCGCGGGTGGCGCGGATTCCGATGGAGAGTATTCCCCACTGTTTTGACGTGCGGATCGCTTTGGAATCTTTGGCCGCGAAGCTAGTGGCGCAGCGGCGGCCGGACTTGGGGGAGCTGGACCAAGTGGTGGCGGATATGCGGTCGGCGGTAAGCTGCCGGAATTTGGCGGCGTTTTATGAGCGGGATCTGCGGTTCCATTTAACGCTGTGCGAGAAATCGGGGAATCCGGTGCTGACGCAGATGCTGCGACGGTTGCTGGTGCCGCTGTTTACGTTCGTGATTATCCGGACGCATGAGGAGATGGGGGAGACGGAGCGGTGGACGCGGAGCATTGGGCAGCATGAGGCTATTTTGGCGGTGATTCGGGCGGGGGATCCGGAGCGGGCGGCGGGGGAAGTGGGCAAGATTCTGAGTTATTTTTCGACGGATATCGATGAATTGACGCGGGAGAAATCTCGGAGTAGCTAGGCGATTGGCGGGTGGTGAGGGGGTCTTCGTCGTAGGGTCGGTCGACACCGACGAAGAAGGGGACAAGGGCGGGCCGACTTTGGGCGTGCGGGGCTTCTCGCCCGTAAGAGTGGCGAGGAGGAGGCCGGGATGGGCAACCTTTTGGACGCCTAGTGGTGTGGTGGCGACGAAGCCCGCCTAGGCGCTTTCGGGTTGAGGGCAGGCGCGACGTTGCGCTGGTAGCTGACTGGCTGGGCGGCAGCGAGGGCGTTAGAGGCGTTTGCCATCGGGACCCCAGGCGCTTTCGCAAAAGTTGGAGGTGCGTGGGGATTGGTAGCGGATGCGCGCGAGGGCGGGCGTATCCAACTTCTTGTGACCTTGAATGCGGGATTCGAGGGCGAAATCGAGAATGCCGCTTGTGAGCAGCGTTCGCTCGACGGGGTAGGGAGATTTTCCGGTGGCGAAGAGTTCCTCGATGCGTTGAACGAGGCAGCCGAAGTGGTGATGGGGGCGACCGTCTTGGAGCTTCATCAGAGTGGAAATTGGCTTGGCTTGACCGACGACATCGAGAGCGACGGTGAAATCTTCGAGGGCTCCGGTGAGGAGGAAGGCGGCACCGAGGAGGCCGTCGTTGTATTCGACGACGAAGACGGAGGGGGATTTGACGAGGGTTTTTAGATCGCCGGGCTTGCGGGTTTCGCTGTGGGAGATGGCTTGGTCGAAAAGGCGCTGGGCCCAGGCGTTGGATTCGAGAAACTGCCAGCAGGCTTCGCCTTCGAGGCACTGGACGCTTTTGACGCCGGTTTCGCCGCCGGCGCGGCGTTCGGTCATGGACTGGAGGGCTTCGAGGACGTGGAAGCCGTAGATATCGAGGCCGCTGTAGGAGATGGCGACGGCGTGTCGCTGCTTTTCGCCCCAGGGGGCGTCGATGGCGGGCTTGCGGTAGGCGACCGGGACGGAGGAACCGGCGAGCATGGGGAACTTGAGTTCACGGGAGATTTCGACCATGCGGTTGGCTTGGCGGAAGCTCCAGGAGAGGTGTTTATCGTTAAAGATGGGGACGGAGCGGCGGCTTTGGCGGAAGACGTCGGTGATTTTGAGGAACATTTCGAAGCGGGGGTAGAGGCGTTGTTCCTTGTCGTTGAAGGGGTAGTCGCCGTGTTCGCCGATGAGGATGACGCCATCGACGGCGAGGCGGTCGGTGCCGAGGGTGAGGGCGTCGGCGGCGGTACGGTAGATGGGCACGTTGA
>JANODS010000189.1:0-2609 GCA_031412835.1 Acidobacteriota bacterium
CTCCAGACGCCGCAAACCGGCCTCCCGCGTATAACCGCTGATGATCCGCCGCAGCGCCGCTTCACTGATTACGCACTGCTCTTCACTCACGCCCGCTTCCTTCAACTGCCGCGGAATCAGATACCGGCGCGAAATATGCACCTTCTCTTCATCCGAGTAGCCGCTCAACCGCAAAATCTCCATCCGATCCAACAAAGGCCGCAGGATCGTATCCAGCGAGTTAGCCGTCGTAATAAACATGACCTTCGATAAGTCAAAATCCAAATCCAGATAGTTATCGCGAAACGTCTTGTTCTGCTCCGGATCCAACACCTCCAGTAGCGCCGAAGTCGGATCGCCCCGGAAGTCCCGCCCCACCTTATCCACCTCATCCAACAGAATCACCGGATTCTTCGATCCCGCCCGGCGAATCGCCTGCACCAACCGCCCCGCCATCGCCCCGATATAGGTCCGCCGATGCCCGCGCAACTCCGCCTCATCGTGCATCCCGCCCAGGCTCATCCGTTCAAACTTCCGGCCCAGCGCCCGCGCAATCGATTGCCCCAGTGAAGTCTTACCGACTCCGGGAGGCCCCACCAAACACAAAATCGGAGCCTTCGCCTCGGGATTCAACTTCAGCACGCTCAAGTGCTCCAGAATCCGCTCCTTCACATCTTTCAACTCAAAGTGGTCTTCGTCCAAAATCGCCCGGGCATTCGAAATGTCCAGGTTGTCCTCGGTCGTCGTGTTCCACGGCAGATCGAGCACATACTCAATCCAACCCCGAGTAACTTGATGGTCCGGCGAATTCGCGTTCGTCCGCTCCAGCTTCTTCAGTTCCCGGTCCACCTCTTTCTTGGCCTGCTCCGGCAAGGTAATCTTCGCCAGTTGATCGCGCAACTGCTGAATCTCCGACCCCTCCTCCCCCTCGCCCAACTCCTGATTGATCGCCTTCATCTGCTGGCGCAGCATATACTCCCGCTGCTCCTTCGACATCTCACTGCGCGCTTCGCTCGTAATCTTCGAACGCAGCTCCAGCACCTGCACCTCGTGCCACAAGTACTTATGCAACAACCGCAGCGCGTCTACCTTCGTCTCAGCTTCGAGCAACGACTGCTCCCGATCCACCGACAAAGACATCATCGATCCCAGCAAAAACACCATCCGCAACGGATCTTCCTGCCCGGAAAGCAGCTTCGTCAAATCCGGGGTCGCGTCTCCATGGGCCAACGAAATCGCCTTCGACGCCAACTCCAGAATCGTCCGCTCCAACGCCTCCACCTCCGTCCCCACATCCTCCGGCAACGGCAAAGCCCGCACCCGCGCTCGCAAGTAGCCCTTCTCCCCGTCCACCTTCACCACCGCCACCCGGTCCACACCCAGCACCATCAACTCAATCGAACCATCATTGGACCGAGAATTCCGCCGGATCACAGCCGTCGTCCCTACGCCGTACAAATCGTCCTGACCCGGGGCCTCCACACTCGCATCCCGTTGGGAAACGATCAATATCTCCTTCCCTTCCGCCGCCAAAGCCGCCTCCACCGCGGCCTGGGTCGACTTCCGCCCCACCGACAGCGGCAGCATCAAGCCAGGGAATAGCACCGTGTTCTTGAGCGGCAGTACTGGCAGTGTCTTCAATTCATCGGATGTCGTCATTTAGTCTCCCTATATCAGATAAGATGCGCATCATGCCATCGCGGATACAGGAGGATTGAAGTCTAAGGCCCCCCGCAGCGGATTTAGTTCAACTTTTACAAGCTGACCGTCCCTAATTTCTCCACTAATCAGCTTCCGAGCCAACGGGTTCTCAATTTCTTTCTGAATCGCCCGCTTCAACGGCCGCGCCCCATAGCTCGGCTCATAACCCGTCCGCACCAGCCAATCCAGCGCCGCATCGCTAAACTCAAGCTGAATCTTCCGATCCGCCAACCGCTTCACCAAACTCTCCAACTGCACCAGCACAATCTCCTTCAAATGCTTCTCATCCAAAGTATGGAAGACGATAATCTCATCCACCCGGTTCAAGAACTCCGGTCGGAATCCCGCCCGCAGCTCTTCCAAAACCGTCCGCTTCATCCGTTCATAACTCTCCCCATCGAACCCGCCCCGATACTCCAAAATCCGCGCCGACCCCACATTCGACGTCATAATCACAATCGTATTCTTGAAATCCACCGTCCGACCCTGCCCATCCGTCAGCCGACCATCATCGAGGACCTGCAACAGAATATTGAACACATCATGATGCGCCTTCTCAATCTCATCGAAAAGGATCACCGAATACGGCCGCCGGCGCACCGCCTCCGTCAACTGCCCGCCCTCTTCAAATCCCACGTATCCCGGAGGCGCACCCACCAACCGCGACACCGAATGCTTCTCCTGATACTCCGACATGTCAATCCGAATCATCGCCCGCTCGTCGTCGAACAAATAGTCCGCCAACGCCCGCGCCAACTCGGTCTTCCCCACCCCCGTCGGCCCCAAGAAAATAAACGAGCCAATCGGCTTATGCGGATCCTTCAACCCGCTCCGCGCCCGCATCACCGCATCTGCCACCGCGTCCACAGCCTCATTCTGGCCAATCACCCGCCGATGCAGCTCCTTCGCCAACCCCAACAACTTCTGCG